>DASQIQ010000214.1:0-9201 GCA_035631495.1 Micropepsaceae bacterium | reverse complement strand
GACCATCAAGGAATTCCAGTGGACGAACCCGCACAGCTGGATTCTGATGAACGTTGCGAACGCTCAAGGCCAGCAAGAACAATGGGCGATTGAGCTCGGCGCACCAGGCGGTCTGGCGCGGCAGGGCTGGGTTCCCAAGACCCTGACCCCGGGCATGAAGGTCACGGCTGTGATCCATCCGCTCAAGGACGGCACGCATGGCGGCCAGTACATGGCAGTCACGCTTCCGGACGGCACCACGAAGGGCAACCCGAACGGTGCAGCGAACGCCAACGCGGGCGCGAACTAGTAAGTTAGTACCCCGTGCTCTCGTTTCGGGGGCACGTTGAGTGACCGATGTCGTGGCGGCCGGCACACGGAGTGCCGGCCGTGCGGCCGGGAAATTCAAGTAATATTCAAAGCATTCGGCCTTGCGGGCAACGCGCCCGTTTGGCGATAGGCGTCGGGGCAAATTCATGCGCGGGGGCACATTGTGACTCCGGTCGAACAGGCCTTCGACTGGCTGGAGCACACGGATTTGTCGATGTGGGTGCGTGGCGACTCCATGCTCGCCTTCCCGGCAATCCTGACCGTGCATGTCCTCGGGACCGGATTCCTCGCCGGCACCAGTTCGGTGATCGCTCTGAGAATCCTCGGCTTCGCGCGTCAGGTGCCGCTAGGGCTGCTGGCGAAATTCTATCCCATCCTGTGGGTTGCCCTGGCCGGCAATGTCGTGTCGGGCACGCTGCTGCTGATCGGCTATCCTTATAAGGCGTTCACCAATCCACTCTTCTACGTGAAGCTTACGCTGATCGCGCTGGCGATTTATCTCGTAGTGAAGATCAGGAACGACGTGCTGCGCGATCCGCAGAACGGCAAACAACGCGAGGAAACTTCCATGTGGAAGCGCGCGAGGTTTCTTGCCGGGCTGTCGCTCGCCTCCTGGATGGGTACGATCGCAGCAGGCCGCTTCCTCGCTTATACGTTCACATGGCTTCGCGTCGGCGTACCCGGCGGCTTCTGAAAGGGATCGTCATGTTCACCGAACCCGAAGTGGCTCAACCGTGGGAACTTTGGATCCGGGCCACGGAGCTGCACCATTTCATAGGGCAGAATGGTATGTGGCTCTGGCCTCTTTTCCAGACGCTGCATTATTTTGGGCTGTCTTTGCTCTTGGGCACTGTCGGCCTATTCGACCTGCGCTTGCTCGGGCTGGGCAAGGCGGTTGCGCCGGCCACACTGCACAAATTCATCCCCTTGGGCGTCGCGGGCTTTATCCTCAATCTCCTCACCGGCATCTGGTTCTTTTTCGGGTTTCCTGAGCAGTACTTTTACAATCCCTCGTTTCAATTGCTGCTGACCTTTGTGGGAATCGCCGGCATCAACGTCGCCGTATTTTACCTGACCGACGCGTTTCGTGAGGTGAAGCTGATGCCGCCGGGCGCCGATGCGCCCTTGCGTGCCAAGATTATCGCCGGAACATCGCTCTCCGCCTGGGTTGCGGTACTGATCTGCGGCCGATTGATCACCTTCTATCGCCCGCCGTTTTTTCATTAGTTTGCGCTCAGAACCCTGATAAACCAATGCCCAGATTTGTCCGGGTCATGCGAGCGCGCCGGGCAGTGAGCCATTCGGGATGAGAGGGATGAAGCACGTCATAGCCATGCTGGGCTTCGCGTTGAGCATGCTCGCATCGAGCCTTGCTTGCGCGGCGGAGCCCTATGGCATCGGGCTCGAGGGCTTCGCTTATCCTTATCCGGTCGCCATGCTTGCCGTGCCGGGCGAGGGCGAGACGCTGCGCCTGGCCTATATGGACGTGAATCCCACGGGGCCGGCGAATGGCCGCAGCATTGTGCTGCTGCACGGACGCAATTTCCCCTCCAGCTATTGGGAGCCGACGATCAAGGCACTTGCCAACGCGGGATACCGCGTTGTCGTGCCGGACCAGGTCGGGTTCGGAAAATCCTCAAAACCCACCGCTCCCCTAAGTTTCGATCTGCTGGCGCGCGACACGCTCGCGCTCATCGATCATCTCGGGCTCGCAAAAGTCGATATCGTCGCTCATTCCATGGGCGGGATGCTCGCGGTCCGTTTCGCCCGCTCCTATCCCGATCGGTTGAACCGGCTGGTCATGGCCGCGCCCATCGGATTGGAGGATTACCGCAACTTTGTCCCGCCGGTGGACACAGAACGATTGCTCGCGGACGAGGACAGGCTCACGCCTGATGCCTATCGGCGGCAGCTGGTGACGAATTATTCCTTGACGCTGCCGCCCGAGGACATCACGCCCTTCATCGATGCGCGCATGCGGATCAAGGACAGCGCGGAATATCCGCGTTGGCTGCGCGCCTTTGTCAATTCCTACCAGATGATCTACAGCCAGCCGGTGGTGTACGAAATTCCGTTTCTGCCGCAGAAAGTGCTTTTCATCATGGGCGGCAACGATCACAACGCACCGGGCCGCGCCTATGCGCCAGAAGCGCTGCGCCCGCGCATGGGCGATAATGCGCGCTTGGCGCGAGACCTCGCGGTTCGAATGAAAGACGCCAGGGTCGAGGTCTTCGATGGGGTCGGCCATCTGGTGCAGCTCGAAGCCAAGGATCGGTTCAATGCCTCCGTCCTCGCATTCCTGAGCGCATCATGACGGCAGAGACAACGGATTTTGCGGTTAAGCGCCGCCGCCCGATCTATCGTGACCTTTCGGTTCAGATCCTCATCGCCATGGCGCTGGGAATCTTTGTCGGCTCCATGTGGCCGTCGAGCGCGGATGCGCTGAGACCGCTGGGCGATCTTTTCATCAAACTGGTGCGAATGCTGGTAGCGCCGATCATCTTTTGTACGGTGGTCCATGGCATCGCCAGTGTGCGCGAGGCGAAGCGCGTCGGCCGTGTCGCGCTCAAGGCGCTGATCTATTTCGAGATCGTCACCACGCTGGCGCTCGTTGTTGCGCTTGTTCTTGTCAATCTATGGGCGCCGGGCGCGAACATGCATGTCGACCCCGCCAGCCTGTCGGACAAAAGCGTAGCCTCCGTCGAGGCCTCGGCGCAGCACGCCAATTTCGGCGAATTCCTGCTCGACATCGTGCCGTCCAGCGCCGTCGGCGCATTCGCGGATGGCGATGTCCTGCCGGTGCTGTTCATCTCCATTCTTTTTGCTTTCGCGCTTTCGGCCATCGGGGCAAAAGCGGCGCCGGTCGTCGAGGCAATCGGTACCGCGTCCCAGATTATCTTCAAGATGATTGGCTATGTGATGGTCATCGCGCCGATCGGGGCATTTGGCGCCATCGCCTTTACCGTGGGCAAATTCGGTCCCTCAACACTGTTCGCCTTGGGCGAGTTGGTGGCCGAGTTCTATATCTGCTGCGCGGTCTTTGCCGTGCTCGTGCTGTGGCCGATCGCGTATTGGACAGGACTGAGCTTTATCAGGCTGATCCGCTATTTCGCGGCCGAGCTGCTGATCGTGGTGGGCACGAATTCCGGCGAAACCGTATTTCCCCGTCTGAACGCAAAGCTGCGGACGCTCGGCTGCGACGAATCCGTCGTCGCGCTGGTGCTGCCCACCGGGTATGCCTTCAACCATGATGGCACATGTCTTTATTTCGCGACGGTTTCGATCTTCCTCGCCCAAGCCGTGGGGATCGACCTGACGTTAAGCCAGCAGCTAGGTTTGCTCGCGATCATGCTCATCACCTCCAAGGGTGGTGCGGGGGTCGCCGGTTCCGCGATCGTCATGCTGGCATCGACGCTTGCCGCAACCGGCACGATTCCGGTAGCCGCGGTCGGGCTCGTTCTGGGCGTGCACCGGCTGCTCTCGTCGGCTTTCGTGCCGGTCAACGTGCTCGGCAATGCGCTTGCCACCATCGTCGTCGCGAGGTCTGAGGGGGCGGTCAACATGCCGGACCTCAATGCCGAATTGCATCGCGAGGCCATCGCTTAGGCCGGTGCCCCCTCAGGACTCGCCGACCGGCTCTGCGGCTTTTGTGCAGTCTGGTATAGTTTCACCGGATGCGCCATGTGGCGCCGCTTGCGGGAGGGCTGACCATGACATTGCAGCCGATGTTGCGTCGCGAGGTCCTGAAGCGCTGTGGCGCCGGAGCTTTGGCTCTCGCCACACCGTCGTTGGGCTTTGCGGCCGCCCGCGCAAGAACGCCGCCGCCGGAAAGCAGTGGCGCGCACACGACGATCATAGAGGACATCGCGCGCTGGTTGGAGGCTTTGCGTTACGAAGAATTGCCCGCGCCTGTTGTTGAGCGCGCCAAGCGCGTGACTCTCGATACGCTGGGCTGCGCACTCGGTGCGCTCGATGCGGAGCCGGTCCGCCTGGCGCGGCGGGTGGTTGCGCTGCAAGGGGGAAACCGGCAAGCCACGGTCGTCGGAATCGGCGGCAAGGTTTCCTGCGACCAGGCCGCGTTCCTGAATGGCATGGCGCTGCGCTATCTGGACTACAATGATTACATCGCGCTCGGCCGGCCGCATCATGCGAGCATCAATGTCGCTCCGGCCTTGGCGGTGGCTGAGATGCAGCGAGCGAGCGGGAAGGATCTGCTTTTGGGCTTCGTCGCCGGCTATGAATTGGAGGTTCGCCTGCGCGATGCCGTCGCGGCCAAGGAAAAAGAAGGTTGGGACGACACCTCCATCGTCGCGCAATATGCCTCCGCGGCAACCGCGGGGAAGCTTTTGCGGCTCGATACCGCAAAGCTGGCCAACGCTCTTGCCATCGCGGGAAGCAATGCGAGCACACTGGGCGAAGTCCGCCGCGGCGCAGAGATGACGCCCGCCAAAGGTTCCGCCGAGCCCATGGCGGCGAGGAATGGGGTATTTGCCGCGCTCCTTGCCCGCGAGGGGCTGACATACCCGCTGACCATGCTCGATGGCGTGTACGGTTATGGGAGGATGGTGCCGGGGGCTCTCGACGAAGCGGTCCTGCGCACTCGCTCCGGCGAATTCCAAATTCTCAAAAGTTGCATCAAATTGTGGCCCTGCGTCGGCACCTCCCAGGCACCCATTGCTGCGGCATTGGAGATCTACAAACAACAGCCGCGCGGCGAGGAGATCGAACGCGTCACGGTGGGTTTAAGCGAATTCGCCTACCGGCAGCAAATCGCTTATCCGGATGAAATCAACACGCGCGAGCATGCCGATCACAGCGTTCCCTACTTGGTCGCGCGCGCAATGATCGACGGCAATGTTGTCGTGGACGATTTTCAGGAAAAGCGTTTCCGTGATCCTCGGGCGCTGGCTCTAATAAAGAGAATTACACTCCGTTCCGACCCCTCGCTCTCGAATGCGAACATTGGCGCCGTCGTGCAGGCCGTATCGCGGGCCGGAAAGGTTTACAACGCCAGCGTCCCCATTCCCCCGGGCAGCATGGCGAATCCGGCCGACGATTCGAGTCTGGTGCGGAAATTCCTCACTTTGTCGGAGAGCGTTCTCGGCCGGGCGCGCGCCCAACAAGCGATCGAGGTGACTCTCTCGCTCGACACGAAGCCGAACCTCGAAAATCTCTTGACGGCGATCACGTCCTCGAAACAAGGCTAAACATGGACGTTTGGCTACAGATGGAGATAAAGCCATGACGATGGCGAAAGCCTCGATCCAGAAGACTGTTATCAGCGCAGGACGCGTTGAGATGCTCATTGCCGATCAAGCGTTGATTGAACATGCAACAGTATGGGTGCAGTTCTCGGTGCCGGCCCAATCCGAGAATACGCGACCAATCGCAGAAGCACAGCTAAGGGCTCTTCAGATTGTGCAAACTGCCATAGCATTGGAAGTTGCGGCGATAAAAGCTCTCGAAGGTCATAAGCCCAACCGTTGAGAGAAGATTGTGGCCCAAAGGGATTGGTGAACGAACGGCATGAGCAAGAAAATCCCGCGCCTGGAGATGAACGAGCTGGCGCCGAATGTGCAGGAGACGCTGGCGGCGCGCGTCAAGCGTCTTGGCTATCTCGGCGAGTTCTTCAAAACGTCCGGCCATAACCCCGATGTACTGGTCTCATTCATGGAGATGACCGAAGCGCTGAAGGAGGCGCTTCCGGATCGTCTGACGGAAGTGGGTTCGCTGACGGTCGCAGGAATCATGGGCAATGCCTATGAGCGCAACCAGCACGAGCGCCTGTCGGAAAAGCTTGGGTTCGGACGCGACTGGATCGCGGCGGTGAACCGGCTTGAGCCCGAAGCGGAGGGTCCGATGAGCAGGGACGAGCGCGCCGTGCAGGCGCTCGCTATCGCCGTGGTCAACCGCTGCGGTCACGATGTGGATGCGCAGCTGGATGAGGTTATCGAGCGGATCGGCCCCGCTCAGGCCATGGCCGTGTTGTTTCTCATCGGGCGTTATGTCATGCACGCCTATGTGGTGAATGCACTCAATTTGGCGCCGCCCGTGTCCTCGATCTTTGCGGGAGCAAGACCGTGACCGACCCGGTCTGGATCACGGAAGCCGATGTCGCGGAGGCGCTGAGCCTGCCGGAAGCCATTCCGGCGTTGGAGGCCGGGCTCGCGCTGGAGGCTGCCGGCACAGCACGCAACATGGCCAAGACGCATAAAATCTGGGGTGGTCATCACACCTTGCACGCGATCGGCGCCGTCGTCGAAGGGGCCAATATCGTCGGCACCAAGACCTGGGCACACACTGCGGGCGGCGCCACGCCTTTGGTGACCTTGTGGAACAGCGATACCGGACGCCTTGAGGCGATCATTGAGGCCTTCGCGCTCGGCCAGATGCGCACCGGCGGAATTTCCGGCGTGGCCACCGCACGCATGGCGAACGAGGACGCGAATGACCTCGCCATCATCGGCACAGGCAAGCAGGCCATGACCCAGGTGGTGGCTGTCGCCGCCGTCCGTCCCTTGAAGCGCATCCGCGTCTTCAGTCCCACGGCGGAAAACCGTCAAGCTTTTTTGGCAAGGCTGGAGAAACTCTTTCCGAGCGTCAGTTTGGTCGAGACCCAATCGGTCGAAGAGGCCGTGAAGGACGCGCCGATCATCACGCTGGTGACGCGAGCGCGCACGCCTGTTCTGACCGCGCGCATGATCGCGCCGGGCACGCACCTCAATGCGGTCGGCGCTATTACGCCGGAGCGCGAGGAATTCACCCAGGACGTGTTCGACCGCGCTTCGGCGATTGCCGTCGACATGGTGGACTCGGTGAAATCCTTGAGCGCCGAATTCCAGAAGCGTTTCGGCTCCGGCGATTGGTCAAAGGTGCGCCCGCTGTCCGAGCTGGTGGCGGCGAGAGCGGAACGCCCCAAAGGGGCCGACATCACTCTTTTCAAGGCGATGGGCATGGGCCTTTCCGATCTCGCGCTCGGCATCGAAATTCTCAAACGCGTGCGCGCCAAGGGCGGCGGACGTGCCTTTCCGCATCCCAAACCCGCGCAGCCGCGTCTTACCCGTTCGCCTTCCTAGGAGTTGCATCATGCGTAATGACTATTTTCGAGATCAGACCGGGGTAACGCCCAAGCCGGTTGACCTGTGGGAGCCGATCGTCATACCCAAGGAAGAGATCGATGCGGAGATCGAACGTCTGGCGAGTCTGCCGCCGCCTGCCAATGGCCGGCGCCGCTCGATGTTCGTGCACCCGCGCAATCAGAAGTCCAACGGTCTGGCGCCCGGAATCGATGTGTCGCTCGATGTGCTCAAGCCCGGCGAGCGTACGATGCCCTATCGGCAGAATTCGACCCAGGTGAATTTCGTCATTCAAGGCCAGGGCATGTCGGTCGTCGGCGGACGGCGTTGGGACGTGAATGTCTTTGATGTGTGGAACACGCCGTCGATGCAGCCATACTGGCATCAGAACAATGGCAGCGGGTTGTTCGTGCGGCTCACCTATTCCAATGCCGCGCTGCTGGACATGATGAATGTGCATTATGTCGAAGAGAATCCGCCTCCCGTGCAAGCCATCAAGCATGAAGAACTTTCGGAAGAGGATAAGAAGCGGCGCGCGAGTCCTTTCGGCACCTTCCAACTGAACGATCAGGGCGCGTGGCTGATGCCATACGAAATTCTGATCAATCCGCCTTCGGTGCCATCGCCGGCATTGCATTGGCCATGGCAGGAGGTCAAAGCCCATCTCGACAAATTGGAAGCGCTGGGGAAGGACTATGTCGGGCGGCGGCTTTATCTTCTCTACAACCCGATGACGGGACGGACCAACGGCACGACGCCGAACTTCTTTGCCACCATGACGATCCGCCCTCCCAAAATCGTGGACCGGCCGCACCGTCACAGCTCGGCGGCAATCAACTATTACTTCCACGGCACCGGGCGTTCGACTGTGGAGGGCAAGGTCTATCAATGGAAGGCCGGCGATCTGATGCTTTCGGCGCCGGGCTGGGCGGTGCACAACCACGCCTCCCATGATGATTACGTCTATGAGCTGACGGTGCAGGATCAGCCACTCAACATCTCGATGGAAAGCCTGCTCTGGCAGGAGAGCCTCAAACTGCCGATGGCCGTGTTGGGCGTGGAAGAGGGCCTGGGCACCAATCGGGCGGCGGAATAGCGATGCTCCGACTCGACGATAAAGCGCTGAAGGGTTCTTTCCCGCCGCTGGTAACACCGTTCAAAGAAGACGGCTCGGTCGATTACGACACCTATGGGAAATTGGTGGAGTTCCATGTCAAGGGCGGTTCGCCCGGCATCGTGGTGACCGGCACGACCGGCGAGCCGTCACTGTTGACGCCCGCCGAACGCAACGAGCTTCTGAAGGTCGCCATTGCGGCGGCGAAAAAACGCATCCAAGTGGTCGCGGCCACGGGCACGCAGAACCATGCCGACACGGCGGCCATGAGCCAGGCCGCGGAGAAGGCCGGCGCGGACGCGCTGCTGATCGTGACGCCCTATTTTGTCCGCCCGCCACAGCGCGGGCTCGAAGCCTATTATCTCGATCTGTGCAAGCGCACTGATCTGCCCGTCATGATCTATCACATCCCGGGACGCGCGGCTGTGAACGTGAACGCCGACACAGTCGTGCGGATCGCGGAAGCTGCGCCCAATCTTGTGGGCATCAAGCATGCAGTGAACGATCTGGCTCTGGTCAGCGATCTGATCGCGAAGCTCGGTTCGGGGTTCCGCATTCATGTCGGCTTGGAGGATTTATCGTTTCCGATGGTATGCCTCGGTGCGCATGGGCTCATGAATGCGGTAGGCAATCTGTTGCCGGGCAAGGTTCAGGAGCTTTACGCGGCAACGGCGGGGGGAAACCTCGCGCGCGGCCGGGCCC
>DASQIQ010000213.1:0-21790 GCA_035631495.1 Micropepsaceae bacterium | reverse complement strand
GCCCGCCCTGGCGCCCAAACCCGCACCTTCATTGCCAAGCGCGAATTCTTCCCTCGCATTCGCTACCGCCTCACGGCCCAATCTGGCGTAGGGGTTTGAGTCGGGAGCGAATTTTGCATCGCCCGCGAAGTCGAAGATGACGGCGGCAGGCACGATGGGAATGCGCGGCGTGCCGGGTCTGAGTTCAAAACCCCGACCCTGCGCGCTCAACCAAGCCATGACGCCGGACGCGGCATCCAATCCAAAGGCCGACCCGCCCGAAATCACTAGCGCGTCGGTTTTGACGCCGAGGCTGGCCGGGTCTAGCGCGTCGGTTTCCCTGGTCCCCGGTGCGCCGCCGCGCATGTCGACCACTGTTCTGGCGGGAGCATCGGGCAGCAAAACCGTGACGCCGCTACGCAGGCCCGTGTCCACAGCCTGCCCGACGCGCAGCCCGGGAACATCGGTAATGAGGTTTCTAGCACCGGCTCGTACCATGTGGTTTTCATCTCCCGCGCCGGCGCGAATTACGGCGTGTCCAGAAAACTCAGCCTTTCGGCCATCGGCGTCATCGGAAACACATAGCCGCAATGCTTACAGCTTCGCATCTTGGGATCGGCGTTGAACGTCTCGTAGAGCTTGGCCACTTGCGATGCGATATCACTTTGGACCACCCTGTGCGACAGGACTTTCTCATCGCAATTCTCGCAGAACCAGAGGAAGCCTTCCTCCTCATCCGGCTTGCGCTTGCGTTCGATCACAAGCCCCCAGCTGCCTTCGCCGCGGCGGGGCGAATGGGCCACGTTGCCCGGGCAGAGGAACATCTCCCCCTCGCGAATCCGCACGATCTGCCGCCGCTCGTTTTCCGGCTTCAGATGAAGATCGATGTCGCCGTGGATCTGATAGAAAAATTCCTCGCCGGGTTCGATGTGGAAATCCAGGCGCGCGTTCGGCCCGCTGAGGATCATGACGATGAATTCTTGATAATGCGCGAGGACGCGGTTCGTTTTGAACGGCGGCCGGAAGAGATGCCGGTTCTTTTCGATCCAGTCTTTGAGATCGGTTGGCGAGAAAAGCATTGTCGCGACCATATCACTCCGCGAGCACATCGCCACACAATCAATGGTTGAATTCGATCAGACGGGCTCCCTGCGCCATAATCAAATCGGCGGCCTTTTCGGCGATCATCATGGTGGGGGCGGCGGTATTGCCGGAGGTGATGGCCGGCATCACGGACGCATCGACCACGCGCAAGCCGGTGATGCCGCGCACCTTCAGGCGCGCATCGGTCACCGCGTAGGGGTCGTTGTCTGCTCCCATCTTGGCGGTGCCCACCGGGTGGAAGATGGTGGTGCCGATTTCACCCGCCGCATGGATAAGGTCGCCATCGGAGGTGAGTTCCGCGCCGGGCCGGTGCTCGACCGGGCCATAATTGCGCAGGGCGGGTGCCGCCACGATGCGGCGCGTCAGCCTGATGGCATCGACCGCGACCTGTTGGTCCTCCGGGGTGGACAGGTAATTGGTCACGATCACGGGGGGGGCCGCCGCCTCGGCGCTGCGCGCATGGATGGAGCCCCGGCTTGTCGGGCGCAGATTGGCAACACTGGCGGTGAAGGCGGGAAATGCGTGCAGGGGATCGCCGAATTTGTCCAGAGAGAGCGGTTGGATATGGAACTGCAAATTCGCCGTCTCGTATTGCGCGGAGGAGCGGGTGAAGGCGCCGAGCTGCGAGGGCGCCATGGTCAAAGCCCCGCGGCGCGCCAGAGCATAATGTAGGGCCATGCCGGCGCGTTTCACGAAGGAGCGGTAATCCATGTTCATGGTGCGCACGCCGCGGACCTTGAACACGCAGCGGAGCTGGAGATGGTCCTGCAGATTTTCGCCGACACCGGGAAGATGATGCAGGACCGGTATGCCGAGCGCTTGCAACTGCGCGCCATTCCCGATGCCCGAGCGTTCGAGCAAAGCGGGGGTCGCGACGGCGCCGGCGGATAGGATCACTTCGCGGCGCGCGGCGATGACGGTCTCGGTTCCATGCGTGCGCACGCGCACGCCCGTGGCCCTGCGACCCTCAAAAAGGATTTGTTCGGCCAGCGTGCCGGTGAACAGCGTCAAATTGCGCCGCCCAAGCGCCGGTTTCAGAAAGGCACGCGCCGCGCTCAACCGCCGTCCGTTCTTCTGGTTCACCTGGAAATAGCCGCAGCCCTCATTGTCGCCGCGATTGAAATCATCCGTAGACGGAATGCCGCTCTCATGAGCGGCCTCGGCGAACGCATCCAGCAGGTCCCAGCGCACCCGGGGCACGTCGACATGCCATTCACCGCCCGCACCGTGGAATTCCGATTTGCCCGCGAAATGATCTTCCTGCTTGCGGAAATAGGGGAGCACATCCTTCCAGCTCCACCCCGTAAGGCCCATCTGCCGCCAATGATCGTAGTCCGCGCCCTGGCCGCGCATATAGATCATCGCGTTGATAGCCGAGCTGCCGCCGATCACCTTGCCGCGGGGATAGGCAAGGCTTCGCCCGTTCAGTCCGGGGTCGGGCTCGGTTCGGAACATCCAATCGGCGCGCGGATTGCCGATCGCGAAGAGATAGCCTGCCGGCACGTGGAACCAGATCCAACGGTCCCGGCCGCCCGCTTCGATGATCGCCACCCTGTGACGGGCATCGGCGGAAAGCCGGTTGGCTAGGACGCACCCTGCCGATCCCGCGCCGACGATGACATAATCGAAGCTGTTGCTTTCTTTTTGCGCCATGATCGCCGGCGTTCCCTCCGGCGGGAAGCGCCGGAGTTTCGATGCAGTTCTCATCTGAACCGCAATTGCCCTCCCTCTGCCAGCGCTGTTTTCCGTCGTCGGGCCGCTCGGCACGCCTGGAACCGGCTTTGGCGATGCAGTAGCGTCTCGTTCCAGTGGCAAGGGAGGGATTATGCGCGCTTCCTTCGAGATTTCACGGCGGTCCATGTTGGAAATGACCGCTCTGAGCGGCGTGGCCCTCGCGGGCGGCTTGCGCGGCGCCCTGGCCCAACCATCTCCCGCCAAGCGCGTCGAGAAACTGGCGCCGGAATTGGACGCCATCATCTCCACTTCGGAACCCATCCGGGTCCTCGCCGAAGGCTATGGCGGCGATCAGGGACAGGCCGAAGGGCCGGTCTGGTGGAGGGAGGGCGGCTATCTCCTCTTCAGCGACATCAACGGCAATCGCCGCATCAAATATACGCCGGGGCAGGGCGCTTCCGTGTTCAAGGAGGGCACCAACCGCGCCAACGGCCTGACGCGCGATGCGCAGGGGCGGCTCGTCATCTGCGAAGCCGAAGCCCAACGCGTGACGCGTTTGGAGGCGGACGGAAGCGTCACGGTGATCGCCAACAATTACCAGGGCAAGCGCCTGGGCCGGCCCAATGATGTCATCGTCAAGTCGGACGGCAGCATCTATTTCACCGATCCGGGTGGCGGCGCATCCGGGCTGCCTTGGGAGGTCAGTGGTCCGGGCACCTATCGCGTGTCGGCCGACCTCGGCAGCATCATGCTCTTGGCCGATGATCTTCTCGTGCCCAACGGACTCGCCTTCTCGCCCGACGAAACCGTCCTCTATATCGACGATACCAGACGGGGCCACATCAGGGCTTTCGATCTCCTGCCCAACGGAGCGCTGGCGAAACAAACCGATCGCGTCTTCGCCGATTTGCGGGGGCCCGAGCCCGGCGTGCCCGACGGCATGAAAGTGGACACAGCGGGTAACGTCTATTGTGGCGGTTCGGGCGGGCTGTGGATCATGGACAAAACCGGCAAGAAGTTGGGCCGCATCGTCCATGGCGGCATGAACACCACCAACATCGCGTTCGGCGGCGATGATTGGAAGACGCTTTATTTCACCAGCCGGAATTTCCTGGGCAGCGTCAATGTGAAGATCGCAGGCGTGCCCGTGCCGGCGCGCAAACGTTAGCTCAGGAAAGCAACTCGTTAGGGAGGACAGATTCATGCGTGCATCGAGGATCGTGGTCGCAACAACAATGCTGGCAGCGCTCGCCTTCTCGCCTGCGCCAGCACAGAACGCCAACCAGAACTGGGTAGCGGCCTGGGGCACCTCGCAGCAGGGCCTTAGCGAAACCAAGATCAGCAACGCCACCGTGCGCATGATCGCGCGTGTGACGATATCCGGCGACACCGTCCGGCTGCGTCTGGACAACAGCTTTGGCAAAACGCCGGTCGTGTTCGCTCATGCGAGCATCGGGCCTCGCGTGCGCGGACCCGCTCTTGCTGCGGGATTGATCCGTACCGTGATGTTCGGTGGGAAGAATACCGTCACTATCCCTGCCGGGGGAATGGTGGAAAGCGATCCGGTCGCATTGCATGTCGATGCCCAGCAAGATCTCGCGGTGAGCCTATTCGTCAGCGGCGCCGATGTGCAGCCGAGCCAGCATAACAACGCGCAGGTCACGTCTTATGTCACCGACAATGGCGCCGGCGATCAGACCGAGGCCGCCGACGGCAAGGGTTTTGCCGGTAAGACCACCGCCATGTATTGGCTCAAATCCATCGATGTGCGTCCTGCAGCGCCCGCAACCGCCATTATCGCCTTTGGCGATTCCATCACCGATGGCACTTGCACCACGCTCGACGCCCATGACCGCTGGGAAGATGTGGTCGCCCAGCGCCTCGCGCTGCAAACGCCCACGCGGCTTGCGGTCGTGAACGAAGGCATCGGCGGCAACACGGTGCTGAACGTGGCGAGCTACCAGCCTGCCATCAATTCGCCAGCGGGTGTGGAGCGTCTCGAGCGCGATGTGCTCACTCATCCGGGGGTCTCCCATGTGGTGCTGTTCATGGGCACGAACGACATCAGACGGGGCGCGACCGCGGATCAGGTCATCGGGGGCATGAAGGACATTATCGCCCGCGTCAAAGCCAAGAACCTCAAAATCGTCGGCGCCACCATCATTCCGCGCCACAGCGTTGTGCCGGGAGTCGCCGATACCGGCTGGGACGATGCCAAGACCAAGGTCCGCAACCAGGTCAATGCCTGGATGCGCAAAGAGGCCGGCTTCGATGCGGTCCTCGACTTCGACCATATCGTGCGTGCCGCAAACGATCCGGATGCCCTCAATCCAGCCTATAATTGCGGCGACGGCATCCACCCCTCGCCGATCGGCTATTTCCTGATGGGAAAATCGGTCGATCTCGGCGTGTTCGGCGCGCGGCGGCCCTAGGGCACGTTTTTCTCATATGGAAACGCCTACGCCGAGGTGATTTTGCGGCGCGGGCAGGAGAAGGGCGAAGAGCGTAGCGGGGACTACGGTCGAGCCCTTCGACGAACCCGCGACGCAAAAGCCCCGGCCCTAAAGGGTTGCGCGCGGGCGGGCGCCCGCTTCCCCGATCAAGTCGGGGACTGCGCCGCTCGACCGATGTCACCGCATCGCTCTTCGCGTCGCGCCTGGCGGATCACCTCGCCCGCGCGCAACGTAGACGATTCCATATGAGAAGAACGTACTCTAAAGCACCCGCGCCACCGCATCGTGCCAGCCTTTGAGCTTGCGGCTGCGGGTCTCGGCGTCCATGGCCGGCGTGAACCTCCGCTCTCTTTGCCAGAGCGCGCCGAATGCGTCCGGCCCTGGCGCGACGCCGGCGGCGAGCCCGGCGAGATAGGCGGCGCCCAGCGCCGTCGTCTCCACGACCTTCGGGCGGTCGACCGGCGCATTCAGGATGTCGGCCAGGAATTGCAGCATCCAGTCATTGGCGGCCATGCCGCCATCGACCCGCAGGATCGTTTCCGTCTTGTGCGCGTTCGTCCAATCGGTGCGCATGGCCTCTGAGAGATCGCTCGTCTGATAGGCGACGCTCTCGAGCGCGGCCCGGGCGAATTCCTTGGGCCCCGTCGCGGCTGTGATCCCCGACACCGCGCCGCGGATGTCGGGTCTCCAATAGGGCGCGCCCAGACCCACGAAGGCCGGCACGAAATAGATTTCCTGATCAGGATCGGCGGCTCCGGCCAGCAGCGCGGTTTCGGACGCCGCGCGGATGATGCCCAGCCCGTCGCGCAGCCATTTCACGGCGGCGCCTGCCACGAAGATCGCGCCTTCCAGCGCATAGGTCCGCTTGCCGCCGATCTGGTAGGCGACCGTTGTCAGCAGCCGCTTGGCCGACGCGATTCGCTCATCGCCAATGTTGAGAAGCAGGAACGCGCCGGTACCATAGGTCGTCTTCATCATTCCCGGTTTGAAGCAGACTTGGCCAACGCTTGCCGCCTGTTGGTCGCCCGCGATGCCGGCGATGCGGATGGCCCCGCCGAACAGAGCGGGGTCCGTGGTGCCGAAATCGCCGGACGAGTCGCGGATGTCCGGCAGCAGCGCGGCGGGCAAGTGGAATAGCTCCAGCAGGCTTTCGTCGAACGCCCCGGTGGAAAGATTGTAGAGAAGCGTGCGCGAGGCATTGGTGGCGTCGGTGGCGTGAAGCCGCCCGCCGCCGAGGCGCCACAGAAGAAAGCTGTCCACCGTGCCGAAGGCGAGTTCTCCCCGTTCGGCGCGGCCGCGCGCATTCGGCACATGATCCAGAATCCAGCCGATCTTTGTCGCCGAGAAATAAGGGTCGAGCAGAAGGCCGGTCTTGGCCGAGAGCTCCGTTTCGAGGCCGCGCGCCTTCAGCGCGGCGCAGATTCCGGCCGTTCGCCGGTCTTGCCAGACGATGGCGTTGTGAATCGGTTTTCCGGTTGCGCGATCCCAGACGATGGTGGTCTCGCGCTGGTTGGCGATGCCGAGCGCGGCGACATGGCTCGCGCGCGTGCCGGTCTTGGCGAGCACGCCCCTCACCACGGCGAGCGTGCTGTTCCAGAGGTCTTCGGGGTCGTGCTCCACCCATCCGGGTTGAGGATAATATTGCGGGAATTCCTGCTGCTCGACGGCGATGACATCGAGCCGTTCATCAAAGAGGATCGCGCGCGTCGAGGTCGTGCCTTGGTCTATGGCGAGAATCTTCGTCGGCATGTGCTGCACTATCCGCGCCCTTCGGGCTAAGGTGCAAGGCTCACGGCCGCTTCATGCTTCGTTTGCGCCATCGATGGCTTGGACCATGACCCCACGGCGGCGAGCCGTTTAAGGCCGCCCTCGCGCACCAGCGTCCGCCCCGTGAAAAAGCTCAGCGCCAGATTAAGCACCGCGCGCGATTTGGCGCTCAGCCCGGCGCCGAGCACATCCCGGTATGACGCCAGATACGGCCCGAACCGCAATGCTGCGATTTTGAGCCTCTTGGGCCGGCAGAATCTCGTTCTCGGGGCCCAAGGGCCCATCTCCTGGCCGTTGTGCACCGTGCTATCGTCCCCGCCATTCGGGTTAGCCGGCCCGCTCATGCTGCTGTGGTGAGCTTGTCCCCATGACGGACGGTGCGAAATCACTCTAGGAGCCCACATGGACATTCAAGCGATTCAAGTCTTTCTCGGCACGACGGTCATTCAGTTGGCGTTCAAAGTCCTCGCGGCCATCGCGTTCTGGATCGTCGGCCGGTGGCTGATCAGCAAGGTTATCGCCCTGATCCAGGCCGGTATGAACCGCAATCACATCGATCACACGCTGACCCGGTACCTCGGGTCGATCACCAGGGTGGCGCTGAACATTGCACTTGTACTCGGCATCCTGGGCTATTTCGGGATCGAGACCACTTCGTTTGCTGCGATGCTCGCCGGCGTCGGTGTTGCTATCGGCGCCGCCTGGAGCGGACTGCTCGGCAATTTCGCCGCAGGCGCTTTCATGCTCATCCTGCGGCCGATGAAGATCGGTGACTTCGTCAGTGTCGGCGGCATCACCGGCACCGTGCATGATCTCGGCCTGTTCGGCACAACGATCATCACTCCGGACAATGTGATGACGATTGTCGGCAACAGCAAGGTCTTTGGCGACACAATCCAAAACTTCTCCGTGCTCCCTGTGCGCCGCGTCGAACGCCTCGCCCAGCTGGCAGGCGGTGTCGATCCCCTGGAGGCGATCCAGCGCTTCAAGGATGCAGTGGCGAAGATCCCGAACGTCAGCGTCGAACACCCGCCGGAAGTGAATCTGCTGGATATGAACCTCGTTGGCCCTCTGATCGCGGTACGCCCATACACGAACAATGCCCATTATTGGCAGGTGTACTTCGACACCAACGAAGCCATTGTTCGCACCTGCAAAGAGGCGGGCTGGCCCGCCCCGACGCCCACACAGATCACGCGCATCGTGCAGGGCTGAAACCGCAGCATCAGGACTGGAATGCCCTTGAAAGAGGATAAAGGGCTAATGCCGCCTCATCGCGAGTGTAAGCTCGTGCCTTAAGGTGCGGCAATGCTCGCGAACGCAGATGGTTCGGACGGATGGAAATGGCTAACGCCACCTGATCGAGCGAATTAAACCAGTCTCCTACGCCTCCCTTCCTGGATCGGGGGCTGCTTTTGCCATAATCTCCAGGCGAGCGGATGAACCTCACGGAGGCACAGATGATCGGCAGGCAGCGGACGTTCTTCCTGGCAACGAGCGCATGCACCGCGCTCGCCATGGCTCTCTCCATGGCGCCGGACGCGCAAGCCAAGGTGACGCGCATCGTCGTCGAGAAGAAGACCTCGCCTGCCTTCAATGGCGCGGCATTCGGCACCGCCGGCCAGTACGAGACTCTCGTCGGCAAGGCCTATGGCGAGCTCGATCCGAAAGACCCGCATAACACCATCATCACCGACATTCAGCTCGCGCCGAAAAACGCGCGCGGCATGGTCGAATACACCGCCACCTTCCAGATCGTGAAGCCGGTCGACATGACCAAGGCGAGCCATCTGATGTGGCACGATGTGCCCAACCGTGGCGGCCGTCTGACCATCGTGCCCGCCGAACGCAATTTCGGCGATGTCGGGCTGTCGAGTGGTTGGCAGGGCGACAATATCGGAGCGACCGCTCCCAAGGAGAACAATGATTATGTCGTCGTGCCGGTGGCCAAGAACGCCGACGGCTCGCCGATCACCGGGCGTGTCATGGGCCGCATCATGAATGCGGACGGTCCGGCGTCTCAGACCATCTACATCCACACCAATCCGCTTCCCTATGCGCCGGTCAGCCTCGACACCAAACAGGCGAGCCTGACCACGCACGCCTCTGAAACCATGGACGGTAAGGTCTCGGGCGTCGCCGAAATTCCGGCCGCCAATTGGGCCTTCGCCAAATGCACGGCCGAAAACCCGTTCCCGGGGACGCCCGATCCGACACAGATCTGCGTCAAGGGCGGCTTCGATCCCAAGCTGCTCTATCAAGTGGTCTATACTGCGAAGGAGCCGAAGGTGCTGGGCGTCGGCTTTGCCGCCTTCCGTGACGTCGGCTCCTTCTTCAAGACCGCCAAAGCGGACGAGAGCGGCACGCCGAACCCGCTCGCCGGCAA
Organism: Micropepsaceae bacterium; assembly: GCA_035631495.1. Taxonomy (GTDB): domain Bacteria; phylum Pseudomonadota; class Alphaproteobacteria; order Micropepsales; family Micropepsaceae; genus CAIYRG01. The sequence continues at coordinate 12,427 of DASQIQ010000213.1, read as the reverse complement.
CATCACTTGGGCGATTACGCGCGGGGTTTCGCAATCGGGAAATTACATTCGCGCCTTCCTTCATCTCGGCTTCAATCAGGACGAAGCGGGCCGCCAGGTCTATGACGGCGCCTGGCCGATCATCGCCGGCAAACGGATCGCGCTGAATTACCGCTTCGCCATGCCCGACGGCGTTTCCAAACTGTACGAGCCGAGCAGCGAGGGCACGCAATCCTGGACGGCATGGCCCGATCCCGTGCGCGGCCTTCCCGCCGCGGGCCTGCTCGATCGCTGCACCGCAAGCCACACCTGTCCGAAGATCGTCGAGCATTTCGGCGCCGCCGAGATGTGGGGCCTGAAGCTTTCACCGTCCTTCGTTGGCCCGGCCGCCGACAAGGACATCCCGCTGCCCGACAATGTGCGCCGCTATTACATCGGCAGCACGCAGCATGGCGGCGGCCCAGGTGGCTTCAGCGTCACGCCCGCGGCAGCGCCCGCTTGCCCGAGCAATGGCTATGGCCAGGGAAGCCTTGCCGCCAATCCGATGCCGCAACGCGAAACCATGAACGCGCTGCGCGCCCATTTCCGCAATTGGGTGATGAAGGGAACGCCGCCGCCGCAGAGCGTCTATCCCACGCTCGCCGCCGGGACGCTGGTCGATCCGACAAAGAAAGCCATGGGTTTCCCGACCATTCCGGGACTGCCGAAAGGCGCGCCGACGGGCTTCATGAATACGGTGCTGGATTATGATTACGGCCCGGACTTCAATTATGCCGACGGAACCGGCGTGATGACCAAAGTGCCGCCGGCCATCAAGCACGTCATCGCCATGAAGGCGCCGAAGGTGGATCAAGACGGCAACGAGCTGGGCGGGGTTCCCGTCGTGCTGCGCGAGGCGCCGCTCGCCACCTATCTCGGATGGAACGTGACCGCGGCGGGCTTCCACAAGGGGCAGCTCTGCAATTATGCCGGCGGCATGATCCCGTTCGCCAAGACCAAGGCCGAACGCATGGCCAATGAGGATCCGCGCCTTTCGCTGGAGGAGCGTTACGGCAATCATGACGGCTATGTTCAGGCGGTAAAGACCGCCGCGCAGAAAATCGTCGCCACCGGCTTCCTCCTGCAGGCGGATGCCGACGCGATGATCGACGCGGCCGAGAAGAGCAACGTGCTGCGGTAAAAACCTGCCCCTCCCTTGAGGGAGGGGCAGAAATCTTCGCGAAGAAGCGAAAGAGATTTCGGGCAGCGGTGCTCGTTGCGTGTCCGCGCGGCGCGGAGAAACTTCCGCTGAACTCGAAGGTTTTGTTTACCCAACAGCCAGAAAGCTGGCCTCCTTCTGTTCGGCTAAAACGCGCTTTAATCCCACCCCTGATAGGCATCGGTGCCTTCGCGAATGGGTGCCGGAATGCGCGTCTGCGGAAGACTGATAGGTCTCGTATTTGCCTGGCTTGCGGTCTTCACCTTGGCGCGGAGCGGGTACGCTGATGCGGCGAGCGAGCAGGGACCCGCCAAACACGCGCAAGTCAAGCAGGCCGAGACCAAAGAGTTTCCACATCCTGCGATGTGGAAGATCCTGAACGGCAAAAGCGCGGTCTATCTCTTGGGCTCGGTGCATGTGCTGCCTGTGAATTTTTCCTGGCGCACGCCCTCTATCGATCAGGTTATCGGGGCTGCCGATGTATTCGCGTTCGAGACGAATATCGATTTTGCCACGACGGAATTGCATTACTTCATCGACAATCATGGCTATTTGCCGCGGGGACAAACCCTGCACGCGATGTTGTCTCCCATCGCGTTGAAGCAATATGCGGCGCTCATAGTGGACGCGCATATCGATCCGAACAAAGTGGATTATCTGCGCCCCGGTCTTGCTGGCATCATGCTCGAAAAGGCCTATGCGGCAACGCATAGTTCAGAAATATTCGGCCCCGGTGTTGACGTCGCGCTCATCAATTACGCGAAAGCTCACAGCAAGGAATTGCGCTATCTGGAAAGCCTTCAGTCCCAATTTGAGATGATGGACAAGCTTGGCGGAGGCAGCGAGGTGAAAGAGCTCGAGAAAATGCTCGCCAATTTGGGCAAGGACAGCGCGGACGTTCAGACGATGTTCGCGGCGTGGACCCACGGCGATCTATCGAAATTGGCGTCGCTCGAAGACAAAGATCCGAACCAAAGGGCCTTGCTGCTCGACAATCGGAACAAAGCTTGGATCCCGCAAATCGATGCCATGCTAAGGGAACCTAAGACTCATCTGGTCACGGTGGGCGCCGCGCATCTTGCGGGGCCTCAAAGCGTGATCAGTCTGCTCTGCGCCAAGGGCTGGAAGGTGGAGCGCGTTCAGACCGGCCCGACCCCGCCACCGCCGGGATGCGGAGCCTGAACATCAGGACGCACCCCAGCCGGTTTCGGGCTCGAGCGATTGATCAACTCACAGTGGTCCAGGTGCCATCGGGTTGCTGGCAGGCGCGGCCACTAGCCGGCTGCGGACGGCCATTGATGAAGATCTGCTGGGTGTAATTGGCGCAGCGGAAACCGTCGGGATCATTGTAGTAATCGGCGACGCGGAACTCGCCGTAATGGCCGTTGCGCGGATTGCGCCACTGATAGACGCTGTTGGGACGGCCCGAGTTGAAGCCGTCATAATAGGTCTTATAGGCGTAGCTGCGATCCTCACATTCAAGATTGCGGGTCAGCGCTGCGCCCATCGCGCCCCCGACCACAACACCTGCGACCGTCGCTCCGGCGCGCCCACCGCCGTGGCCAACCGCATTCCCCAACAATCCGCCTATCAAGGCACCCGCAATAACGCCGGCGGGATCCACCGACTGCCGGCATTCTTGATAAAAGGAATCGTCGTTATAGGTGTAGGTTCGGACGTAGCGCTGGCGCCACCGGTCATCGCGCTCGTCGCGGGCAACGGGCGGCGGGGGGTGTCCGTAATGGTCGTCGAAGCGCCGGTTCGCCCGGCCATCCTCATAGCCCGCCCGATACGCGTCACGATAGCCGTCCTCGTAACCGTTGCTGTAGGCGGCATTGCCGGCCCGGGCGAATGCGTGTCCTTGGGCGAGCGCAGGTTGAGCCGCGGTTACAGCCATCAAGGCACCAGTCAAAATCGTCAGAGGTTTTGCCGCTCGCATAGGGGTTCCTTTTCCGATTCCCAGGCTCAGACAGGAGCGCTCACAGTCCTTAGACTGTGCCGGAAAGAAATTGACGCGGGATTTCCGAGACAAAGCGGAATTGAAACGACTTCAACGAGATGCGGTTTGCCTAGCCTTTCCAGGCCGGCTTGCCGAGATTCACCTGACTCGGCTTCGTGAGCATCCCAACCCCCGCGCCGATCGCGCCACCCACCACCATGCCGGGCGGGCCTCCGATAACGCCAATTCCTGCGCCGATCCCGGCTCCTGACAGGCCCCGATCTCCCGTCGCCGTTCCACAGCCCGATAGCAAAGAGGTCGCCAACAAAACAATTACGATTGAACGCATCTGTCGCCTCCTTCAATTTCGAATGGCCTAAGCAAGAAACTGGTCTGCAGCCTTGAATCGATCGGAAAGTCGGCGAGTGTGGTCTGCGGAATCGGGCGGTTTTGTGACGATCAAATTGTCGTGCTGGCCCAATATCTTTGCGGCGTAGCGCGGCTGCTTCTGACGACGAAACCCGCGGTTCCGCTATGGTGGTTCGGGGTGGTATTGATTCGAGCCTTCATGAACAATCCACGGGCTGCTGTTCTCCCGCTGCTTTGGCTTGCGTGCGCGCCGGCCGCGCAAGCGGCGCCCGGGGATGTGACTGTGGAAACGGTTGTGGTAACCGCGGGCGCTCTGCCCGGCACGGCGCTCGATCCCGACAAGGTTCCGTTCAACACCCAGATCATCAACAGCGCGGATTTGAATCGCTTCGGCGCCGCGAGCACGCTCGACTCGTTGGATTTGCGGGTCACAGGGGTTTCGATCTCGAACGCGCAGAACAGTCCGTTCCAGCCCAATTTGTTCTATCGCGGGTTCGAGGCTTCGCCACTGGCAGGCGATGCGCAAGGCTTGGCCGTTTACGCCAATGGCGTGCGGCTCAATCAATCCTTCGGGGACACCCTCAATTGGGATTTGATTCCCGATGTCGCCATCGACCGGTTGACGCTCGAAGGATCCAATCCGGTTTTCGGCCTGAACGCGCTCGGCGGCGCGCTCGTCGTTCAGATGAAGAACGGCTTCACCTATGCCGGAGCCGAAGGTGAAGCGTTGTTCGGCGTCTTCGGCCGCCGGCAAGGTTCGATCCAATATGGCGTGCAGGACGGCAGCAAGGCCTTCTATATCGCGGTCAACCGGTTGACCGAGACCGGATGGCGGCAGCATTCGCCTTCGAATCTGACGCAAATATTCACCGATTTGGGTTGGCGCGGTGACGCGGGCGAAATCCACCTCAACCTTTCCGGCGCCGACAACGATCTGACCGGCAACGGCACATCTCCCGTCGAGCTGCTGGCTGTTGCCCGCTCCGCCGTTTTCACCTTTCCGGACAATACAAAAAACACAAATGGCCTCGCCAATCTCTACGGCATATTGCGCGCGTCGGACGCGCTGTCGTTTCAGGCCAATCTTTATCTGAGCGGCCTTCGTCAGCGCAGCATGAATGGCGATGCGAGTAGCGCCAGCCCCTGCGCCGCATCTGCCGGTCTGCTCTGCCTGGATGATGGTTCCATCGCCACCGGCGAGAATGGCAATGCAATTGGCGATTTCCTCTCCGGCGGCCCCTATGGCCAATTGAACGTGACGCGCACCGACAGCACGGCCTTTGGTGGCGCACTCCAAACGGCCTATGACGCGCCCCTATTTGGACGGAGCAATCATTTTCTTGCCGGATTTGCCGTTGACGAAGGCCACACCGGCTTCGCCGCGCATTCCGAGGTCGGTGGAATCAGTGCGGAGCGTGGCTTTGTGGGGCCGGGTGTGACCATCGATCAAGCGGACGGATCGATCGCGCCGGTCAAAGTCACAACCCAGAATTCCTATTACGGTTTTTATCTCTCGGATTTGTTCGACCTCACTGATTCTTTCTCATTGAGCGCGTCGGCGCGGTACAACATCGCCAATACCGCATCAGAGGACGCGTTGGGTACGGCGCTCAACGGCAGCCACCATTACGCCCGTCTCAACCCGGCGATAGGTGCGAGTTATGAAATCTCGTCGTCCTTGTCGGCTTATCTGGGCTACTCACAAGCCAACCGCGCGCCGACGCCGGCCGAGCTTTCTTGTGCCGACTCTGCATCGCCCTGCAGCCTGACGAATTTTTTCGTTGGCGATCCCACTCTCAAACAAGTGACGGCGCACACAATGGAGGCGGGCTTGCGCGGTCAATTGGCGCAAGTTTTCGGCGGAGATCTGCGGTGGCATGCCGGGCTCTACCGCGCCGACACACAAGACGATATCCAGTTCGTGGCGAGCGACATCGTCGGGCGCGCGTTTTTTCAGAATATCGGCAAGACTAGGCGGCAGGGAGTCGAATCCTCACTCGATTTTCAGCGCGGCGCGCTTTCTGTCTCGTTGGATTACAGCCACACGGACGCCACATTCCGCTCCGTGCTCACGTTGAACAGCCCGCTCAATCCACTCGCGGATTCGAATGGACAAATTCATGTCATGCCCGGAATGCGTCTGCCGAGCGTGCCGACGGATGTCTTCAAGGCCACCATCGGCTACGAACTGCTGCCGGGATGGAACGTCGCATTCGCCGCCCACGCTTCCAGCGGCGTCTATCTGCGCGGCGATGAATCCAATCTCAACCCAAAAACGCGCCCCTATGCGGTGTTCGATCTCAGCTCCTCCTACCGCGTCACGGAACGAGTCGAATTGTTCGCCACGCTGCGCAATCTGTTCGACAAGAAATACGAGACCTTCGGGACATTTTCTCCGACCAGCGACGTGCCGATTCCCGAAGTGCCCGGGGCCTCCAATCCGCGCAGTCTCAGCCCGGCGCCCCCCTTTTCCGTCTTTGCGGGCGGACGGCTGTTCTTATGAGAAGGCGCTCGAAAATCGCTCCGAGCAGCAGATAGGCCGCGCCCTCAGTCAATCGGTCAGGAGCAATAAAACAATACCAGATGTGTCTTTGGTGTAATATTCAGTTCATTTTCCGCCATTGCCACTGTCTGAAAATTTTACACTCTACGAATGATTGAACCCTCAAGTCCTTGATATCCTTATACGGGCAATCTTGGCTCGTTTCTTGCTCGCCTTGGATCACGATCCATCGGTCAGCTTGGGAGTATCGGCAATTTCGTCAGCTTGAGACCGTGCGCGCTTTGCGCAAGGCCTGATCCATCGCCTGTTTCCATAGTGTTTGTCGTCACTTGGGGTCATCAGAGCGGAGGCATTCATGGGCTCTCTTGTCGGAACAGCTGTTAGGGTTCCTCGTGGATGGTCGATCTTCGCCGCAAAAGCGCAAATTGCGGCGGCCCTGATTCTCTCGATCCCGTTGTGTCTCATCGCTCCGGGCGCCGGTTTTGCGGTGCCGATAGCCATAACCTGCGTTGGCGATACGTGTCCGGGCGCGCTGTTAAGTGCCACAACAGCCCCTCTATTTATGCCACCCGTGTTCGAATCCCCGACCGGACAGACCTTGCCGATTCTTCCGCCCGGCCTGACCGTGGTTCCCGGCGATGTTCTTGTGTACGACGATCCCTCGTTCACGGATTTGGGCGATGTACTGCGCTTCACTGGAACGGCGTACATCCTTTACTCGGATCCCGGCGACCCCGCTGACACGGGTATACCGATCCTGCAGAGCAATCAGTTCTCAGGCCTCGAAGATCCGAGCGGCACGATAATTTACACCGTGATCGGCTCACTCGGCACGGTCACTTACACCGCGGTCAGCGACGGAGCCACGCCGGATATCCCGACGCCTCCTCCTTCTCAAGCGCCCGAGCCAGCCACCCTCCTGCTCTTTGCCAGCGCTCTTGCGGGTTATGCCGCCATGCGTCATCGGCAGAAAACCAGTTAAATTTCTGCTTTCGCGCCAGGGATTTCGCCTCGCATCAGCTTGTGCATGGTGGGCGTCTGTTTTGTAAGAAACCCAGAAATCGGACTGATGAACCCGCGTCTTTTGGCCGGAGCGCGCGCGCTATGCAGCGATGCGGTCGGCACCACCGGATGGGACCGATGGAACCATAAGCAAGGGAAGCCTTACTCTAATGGTCGTTCCCGGTCCTTCCGATCCCGACGGGACGATCATGCCGCCGAGCTGACGCACGAAAATCGCCACATAGTCGGAACCGCGTTTCTCGGAAATCCGCGCCAGATCGTTTTCCTTCATCCCCACGCCGTCATCGGCAACGGTCAGCTCAATTTGATCACCGGCTTGTTCCACGCTGAGCACGATGGTTCCTGTGCCGCCAGGAAAAGCGTGCTTGATGGCGTTCGTCGCCAACTCATTGACCAGAAGGCCGAAAGGTACGGCGCGATCGGGGTCGATTTCCAGCGCTTCGGCCTTGACCTCTATTGTGATGTCCGAAACGTCTCCAAGCAGGCTCGCCGTCATTGTCCTGGCGATTTCCCGCAAATATGCGTCCACAGCGACAGTCCGGCCGCGGCTGGATTGCGAGATCAAGTCGTAAAGCTGAGCAATCGCTCCGATACGCGCCTGCATGGCTCTATAGCCTTGAACGCACGGTAAAGCCGTTGATCTGGTTTCGAAGGAGATCAAGCCAACGATGACCTGCAGATTGTTCTTGATCCGATGAGAGATTTCGTTCGTCAAACTGATGGCGTCGCGCTCACGCTGCTTGCGGTCGGTAATGTCCTCGAAGACGAGAAGCATCCGATGGCTATGGTTCCCTGGCTGAGAGATTTTCCGGGCATTTAAGTTGAAGACACGGCGGCCGAGACCCGGAAAATTGTCCTCGATCTCGAAACTTTCGATCGGCTTGTTTTCTGGGAGCACCTTCTCCATCAAATGGCGAAGCGCCGGCACGTCCCATTGGTGCTGGCCCAGTTCGGAAACGCGTCGCCCACGCGTCTCCGCCTCGGTAATCCCGAAAATCGTCAAGAAAGCCTTGCTTGCCGTCACGATGGTCATGTCCTGTTCAAGGACGACGAGGGGATCGCGAATCGTGTCGACGATGCTTTGCGTCAGTTGCCAGTTGCGCTTGCTCTCGGCCCGGGCAGCGCGCTCCTCGCTGACATCCTCGATAGCCAACAGGATGGAACCGTCAATATCGTCGCTGGGGCGAAAAATCTTGCGCGCATTGACGAGCATTGTGCGCCGGCCAATGGTCGGAAAATCGTGCTCAACCTCGAAGCCTTCGACCGATGCACGATGCGGGATCACACTTTCGAGTAGGGTCCGAAGGGCGGGGATATCCCACTGGCGGTTTCCGAGGTCATAAATATGACACCCCTCGGTCTCACTGGGGCTCGTGCGGAACGTCTGATAGAAGGCGCGATTGGCAGATCTGATGTTTAAGTTTCTATCGAGAACGATGAGTGCGCTGGGCACGGTCTCGACAATGTCGCTGGCAGCCAAATCTGACATGACCATTTTTTCTCATGGATTGCGCGGCTTCAAGATTAAACGGCCATCAGGCATTCAAGAGAGTCTTGGAGCTGGTCCGGCGAGTACGGCTTACGTAGGAAGCGCGCGCCCTCGGCAAATAGAGCTTTCATTTTCTCGGTCACGGAATTGCCTGTCGTGTAGAGCACACGCAGATTCGGCCGAAGCTTCATTGCCTCGTGTGCGACTTCGCACCCGCCAAGGACCGCCGTTTTGAGATAGATGTCGGTGAAAAGCGCGTCGATGTGTTGAGGGGAACGCAGAATTGACGCTGCCTCTTCTACGTCCCCGGCCGAAAGCGTCTGGTGACCACAGTCTTGGATCATCATCTCCGCCATTTGGCGGATAAATGAATCATCTTCGACGATGAGGATCACGGCCATCGGAACTCCTCTGCCGTGACAAATCAGATTATGGCGATCAGGGCTCTTCTTGCCTGCACATGGCTATCGGAGCCCCCACCGCTATCAGGGCGTAAGACATAGCTCGCTGCGGTAGGTAAGGTTCCACTGGATTTAGAATATTCTTTATCTGGAAGGCCTTGCTCAAGATTATCACGTAATGTCAGTGACTTAAGTAAGGGCTAAAGTATCAACAGCCCAATCCTCGTGCGGGCATGGCGAATGAAGTATCGTGATGGAGTTGCTTTTCTCGCGTCACCCGGCATGGAGGGGAATGGCGATGTTTGCGCTGAAGATCAATGGCAAAACCGTTGACGTGGATGCCGAGCCCGATACCCCGCTTCTCTGGGTCTTGCGCGATACGCTCGGCCTGACCGGCACCAAATTCGGCTGCGGCGCGGGCCTTTGCGGTGCTTGCACCGTGCATGTCGACGGCCAGCCCATGCGGTCCTGCTCGCTCCCTGCGGGCAGTTTGGCGGGACGGGACATCACCACCATCGAAAGCATCGCCGCGGACAAGAACCATCCCGTTGTCGTGGCTTGGATCGAAGAACAGGTGCCGCAATGCGGTTATTGCCAGGCCGGTCAGATTATGGCGGCGACGGCGCTGCTGAAGCGTAACCCCCATCCGAGCGATGCCGATATCGACCGTGAGATGACGAATATCTGCCGCTGCGGCACCTATGCGGAAATCCGCAATGGCATCCGCAAGGCAGCAGCCCTGATGGCCAAAGGCTGAGGAGGAACATATGGCGACGGAAATCGATCGCAGAGAGTTCCTGGTCGCGACCGCGGCGGTCGCCGGCGGGATGGCGTTGTCAATATACGTGCCCGATACACTGGCGGCCGAAACCGCGGTTGCAGGAAACGTCGTCAATCCCCGCCCCTGGCTGCCGCCGGCGGAAGGCGGCGTCGAGGTCAATCCCTGGATTGTCATCGGCCCCGATGACCGCGTGCTGATCCGCGTCAATCAATCGGATTTGGGGCAGGGCGTCCTGACCTCGAATCCCATGATGATCTGCGAGGAATTGGAGTGCGACTGGTCCAAGGTCCAAAGCGTTTATGCCGAGCCGAACCGTCATATCCGCGAACACAATCTCTACGATCATCTGCACACCGAAGCGAGCAGCTCGGTACGTCTCGGGCGCGCGCTCTATCAGCAGGCGGGTGCCAGCGCACGCGAGCGGCTGAAGGCGGCGGCGGCGGCGGAATGGAATGTGCCGGCGTCCGAAATCGAAGCGAAGAACAGCATCCTGAGCCACAAGGCCTCGGGGCGCAGTCTGCGCTTTGGCCAGGTCGCGGCAAAAGCGGCGGCGATCAAATTGGATCGCGAGCCCGCCATCAAGACGCCCGACAAATACACTCTGATCGGCCGGCGCGTGCGGCGCTTCGATGTCGAAGTCAAAGCGCGTGTCCAGGCCGTCTATGGCATCGATGTGCGCCTACCCGGTATGGTCTATGCGACGACGAAGCAGTCGCCATCCTATGGCGGCGCGCTCAAGAGCTTCAATTTCGATGCGATCCGGAACATGCCCGGCGTGATTGCGGCGGTGCCGATGGAAGGCATCGGCGCGGCGAGCGGCATCGCCGTGGTTGCCGACAGCTGGTGGCGCGCCAAGACCGCGCTCGACAAGTTGCCGATCGTTTGGGACGCGGGTCCCAATGCGCATCAGGGCACCAGCGATCTGGTGGCGCTCTATCGCAGCAAGCTCAATCAGAAAGGGCCGACACCGGTCGATGAAGGCGATGTCGAGGCGGCCCTGAAAGGCGCCACGAAAATCGTCGAAGCCGAATATCAGCTCTCCCATCAGGCTCATGCACAGATGGAGCCGCCCAACTGTACCGCGCAAGTGAGCGCCGACCGGGTGGAGGTCTGGATGGGGACGCAGATCCCCGACTACGGCACCAACATCGCGGCAAAGCTCGCCGGAGTCTCTCCCGACAAGGTGTTCGTGCACAATTGCTTCGAGGGCGGTGGCTTTGGCCGCGGCGGAATGCACGGCGAGCTGGAACAGGCCGTGACGGTGGCGAAAGCCCTCGGCGGGCGGCCGGTCAAGGTGTTGTGGTCGCGCGAGGAAGACCTCGCCCATGTCAACGGCTATCACCCGATGGGAGTCGCCAAGATGACGGCTGCCTTGGGTCCCGACGGAATGCCGATGGCGATCTGGATTCGCGTCGCGGGCAATGATGCGCTCGAAGGCACGCCGCTGATCACTTACGGCAAATACAAGGCGCAGCTCGCGCATCAATTGTTGCGCGGGTTTCACCTCTTCCCCTACGCTACGCCCAATCTCCGCGTCGAAGTGAACACGATGAAGACCTGGGTGCCGAGCGCAACCTGGCGCTCGACCGGCACCTACGCCAACGTCTTCTATCTGGAAAGCTTCATCGACGAACTGGCCCATGCCGCGGGGAAGGATCCAATCGCCTATCGTCGCGCGCTTCTCAATGCCGCGAACCCCGCGTCCTTCGAGGACAACGCCAAAGCCGACTGGGTGAAGGCGCTCGATGTGGTCGCGCAGAAATCCGGATGGGGCAAGAAACTGCCCAAGGGCACGGGTATGGGCGTTGCGATTGACGACCGCAAAGCGGTAGACCCGCGCGGGATTGCTCTCGTTGCGCTGGCAGTGACGGTTTCGGTTTCGCCGTCAGGGGCAGTCACGATCCAGCGTATGGATATTATCCATGACCAGGGCCATGCGCTGATCAATCCGGAAGCCGCGGATCGGCAGATTCGGGGCATGATGGCCTGGGGTTTGGGACCGGTCCTGCGTCAGGAGATCACCTTCAACAACGCCGCCGTCGAGCAAAGCAATTTCCACCAATATTCGCCGATACGGATGAACGAATTTCCGCACAACATCACGCTCAATTACATCAAGACCAATCGCTGGATCTCCGGCATCGGCGAAGAGGTGGTGCCGCTGGTGGCGCCGGCAATCTGCAATGCGATTTACGCGGCGACCGGCAAACGCATCCGTTCGCTGCCGCTGAGCAAGCAGGATCTAAGCTGGGCCTAGCGGTTGTCGCATTAATCGCTCGTAATGAGCGGAACTTGCGGATAGCCCCCACAACAAATAGGTTGCGGCCATTCGCTACCGCGTATTCGCAAAGAGAGCATGACAATGGCTCGTATCATTCACATTGCTATCAAGGTCGAAGATCTTGAGAGCTCAACAAAGTTTTATGAGGACGTGTTTGGCCTGCGACAGACCGGCACCGGCCATGCGCGCGGTCACATATCCCGCCACATGACGGACGGCGATCTGGATGTCGCGCTCATGGTCTATGACAATGAAGAGGTGCACGAGGCACAACTCTCAGGTGCGGGGCCTTGCATCCATCATTGGGGCATCGAGGTCGAGGATCGCGAAGCCACGGTGAAACTGATCGAGGCCAATGGCGGCACGATCATCTCGGAACGCAGCCAGGGCGCTCTAAAGTTTCGCGCCCCCGATGGAACGGTCGCCGAAATCGTCGCAGCCGGCCGCTACAAGAAAAAAGAGAA
>DASQIQ010000212.1:0-4831 GCA_035631495.1 Micropepsaceae bacterium | reverse complement strand
ATCGGGAATGTCGCCCCACACGATGAAGCCCGCGATCGTGGCCCAAAGCGCCGTGGTGTAGCGGAACGGCGCCACCACGGCGATGGCGCCGGTACGCAGCGCGTCGATATAAAGAAAATTGGCGAAGGCCACGAGAATGCCGGACCCGAGGAGATAAAAAGCTTCCTGCGTTCCGAAGCCGCGCCATTCCTGACAGAGGGCGCCCGGCACGGCCAGGAGTCCCACCACGACTGTGTTGATCAATGCCACCGTCACGGATGGAATCCGTCCCACGATGCGCGACGTGACCAGGTCGCGGAATGCCCAGGCGACCGCGGTGAATTGTGTCAGCAGCAGGTAATAGGTGGGACGCCCGCCGAAGGGACCCGCGACCATGACCACGCCACCAAAGCCGATCAGGATTGCCGTCCAACGCCGCCAACCGACCTCTTCCTTGTAGAGAGCTGCGGACAGCGCGACCAGGATGATGGGAACGGTGAGAAGGATCACCGCGCTTTGGCCGAGCATGACGTAAGGAAGCGCCGCGACGAAGGCGAGCGTGCCAATCCCTTCCAGCACGCTGCGCGAAAGCACAACGCGGTCGCCGAAGGCGCCGAGATGACGCAGCCCACCGAGCCGCCATGCCATGAAGCAGACGATGGGCAGCGAGATTGCATTGCGCAGGACCACGACCTCACTCGCGGGCAGGCCCTCGCTGGCAAGCTTGGTGAAGGTGTCGCTGCCCGCAAAGACGAGCCGCGCCACGACCATCAGCATGATGCCGCGCAAATTCTCCGTCGCGAGGAAAAGGGGTCTGGCGCTGGGATTTGTGCCGTCGCTCATGCATCCCAACGGGCCATGTCCGCAACGACCCGGTCAAGAGCGAGGCGGTGATGGAACTATCTGTGGGGAGCCACGCCGCGCGGCGGCGGAGCCGGCGGACAGAGCGGCCGGTTCGCAAGACCGGGAAGATTGGCGACCACGCCGACGCCATTCAGCTGCGGATTCTTCGATTTTAGAATGGGATAGACCTCGGTGCTGATCTGGACATCCGCGCCTCCGGGCAGGTCCGCCGGCGCCACGGGCCTGCCGTAAGCATCCACGCCCGGAACGTAATCGGCGGAGTCGCGCGGATTGACGCAAGGCTGGGGCCGGGCAACGGGCGGCGGGCTTGGCGGCGGCGGCGGTAAAGGCGCTGCTCCTGTCGGAGGCGCGGCCCCTGCGAAGGGCGCGGCCCCTCCGAGCATCGCGACGGAGACGCAAACAATCGCGGCAAGAAGAATGGTTCGCAACGTTCGCCGGCCCTCGGATCTGCAGCCCGAGGGTGAGCGTCAAAGCTTAATTTCCGTTTAGCGGATTGGCCACACTAGGGCTGCAGGAAATAGCGAATGTAGAAGTAGTCGGCGATGACCCAAAGGATCGCGGATATCACCGTGTTGGCGAGGACTTTGCGCCCGAGATGCGGACTGGCCGGCGCGCCGGGCTCGCTTCCCGGCACGACATTGTTCATCTCCTGCTGGCTGCGCACGCCGAAAGGCAGGATGGCGAACAGCAGCGTCCACCAGATGATGAAATAAAACGCAAGGCCCAGTATCCAACCCATGAACCTTCCTATCACAACTCGACGGTCTGTACCCGAACCGTCGGCTTCTTCCCCCAGACCTGATTTGCGGCCCGCCGCGCGGCGATCCGCACCTCTTCGATCAGGTCGTCATTAAGGCCCCGTTTGCTTCCCGCAGCGCGCGCGACCGCTTCGCGTACCGGCTCCAGCACCGCGGCGGGAATACCTTCCAGGTGCAGGACCGGTTCGGCGGCCAAGCGGCCCTTCGCGTTGAACACCAAGGTCACACCGATGAAGCCGGCGAAACCCAGCGACCGGCGGGTGCGCGCGAAACCGTCATCCTCATGCACCAGGATGCGGCCGTCGAGGTGGAGCCTGCCAGCGGGCGTCTCGTCCACAATTTCCGTCGGACCCGGAGCGAGGCGAAGCATCTGCCCGTTCTGCACCACGACGGCTTCCGGCACCTGAAGCTCGCGGGCAAGGCGCGCATGTTCGCTCATGTGGCGCAGCTCGCCATGGACGGGAATCGCGATTCTGGGCTTCACCCAGGAATACATCGCGGCTAGCTCGTCGCGCGCCGGGTGGCCCGAGACATGCACGAAATGGTCCCGCTCCGTGAGCACCGCGATGCCTCTCGCGGCGAGTTGATTTTGCAGCTCGAAGATCGCCAGCTCATTGCCCGGAATAATGCGCGACGAGAAAATCACCGTGTCGCCCTCGCCGAGGTCGACATTGGAATTCTCCCCTGCCGCGATACGCGCCAGCGCCGCACGCGGCTCGCCCTGACTTCCGGTGCAGAGATAAAGCACATGGTCCGCAGGAATATCCGCGGCGTCTTCTTCGGCGAGGACGCGCGGAAATTTTTTCAGATAGCCCGTATCGCGCGCGCAATTCACCATATGGCGCATGGAGCGTCCGACCAGCACCAATTCGCGCCCGGCGATGCGCGCGGCCTCCGCCACCGATTCCAGCCGCGCCAGGTTCGAGGCAAAGGCGGTCACCGCAACCCGCCCTTTCAACGATCCGATCAAGCGGATGAGCGAGCGCTTCACCTCGCCCTCGGAACCGGATTCCCCAGGCACCAAGGCATTGGTGGAATCGCAGACCATCGCGAGGACACCTTCCTCGCCGAGTCGACGCAGCGCCGTTTCGTCGGTCACCTCGCCAAGAAGCGGATCGGGATCGATCTTCCAGTCGCCGGTGTGCAGGATGGTGCCGAGCGGCGTGCGAATGGCGAGCGCATTGGGCTCCGGGATCGAATGTGTGATGCTGATGAAATCGATTTCAAAGGGGCCGAGTTTGATGCGTCCGCCGAGCGGAACGATCTTCACTTTCGCGCGCTCCTCGAGCCCCGCCTCCTCCAGTTTGTCGTGCAACAGCCGGGCGGTGAATGGCGTGGCGTAGAGGGGACAACGCAATCTCGGCCAAAGATGCGCGACCGCGCCGATGTGATCCTCGTGACCATGCGTCAGCACGAGGCCAAGAAGATCCTCGCGCACCTCCTCCAGAAACCTTATGTCGGGCATCATCAGATCGACGCCGGGGGTTGCGGTCTCGCGGCCGAAAATCACGCCGCAATCGACGATGATCCAGCGCCGCTCATCGGGCGGTCCATAGCCGTAGCAATTGAGATTCATGCCGATCTCCCCTGCCCCACCCAAAGGGAGGAAGACCAGATCGGCGCTCAAATTTTCACTTCTTCGCATTGCGGGCGTGGATGCGAATGAGGCCAGTTATGGTCAAGTCCGGGTTCAAATGGTCGATCACCGCGACCTGCTTATGGAACAATGCCGCCAATCCGCCTGTTGCGATCACCGTCATGGGCTGCCCGTATTCCGCTTTGATGCGCCCGACCAATCCTTCGATCAGGCCGACGTAACCCCAATACAGCCCGGACTGCATCGCCGGTATGGTGTCCTTGCCGATCACCGATTGGGTGCGTTCGATGGCGACGCGGGGCAACATCGCGGCGGCCTGATGGAGAGCTTCGGCCGACAGATTGGCGCCGGGCGCGATCACACCGCCTTCATAATTGCCCTCCGCACTGACGATGTCGAAGGTGGTGGCCGTGCCGAAATCCACCACGATGAGCGCTCCGGGATAGGCGGCATGAGCGGCAACCGTATTGGCCAGGCGGTCGGCGCCCACGGCGGTGGGGCGGTCGGCATGAATGCCGATGCCCAGCGCGACACTCGCATCGCCGACGACGAGCGCCTCGCAATTGAGATAGCGCCGGCAAAGGCTGCGAAGATCGAACAACGCGGCCGGCACGACGCTTGCAATGATGGCCGCATCAAGATCGGCAAAGCGCAAATGCTCCAGAGAGAGCATTTCCTTGAGCCAGGCAGCGTATTCATCCGCCGTGCGGCTGGTCTTGGTTGCCGCGCGCCATTGGGCGCGGATCGCATCGCCTTCGCAGACGGCGAAGACGATATTGGTATTTCCGGCATCGATCGCGAGGAGCATGTTCAGGGCCGAAAAAACACGTCGCCCGCGGTGATGCGCGTCAGCGTTCCCGTGGAATCGCGCAGCAAAAGCGCACCGTCTTGATCCAGATCCTCGAACACGCCGTCCCTCTCACTGTCCGCGAGCCTTGCCCGGATGGCGTGGCCCAATCCGGACGCCCGCACAAGCCATGCCTTCCGAACCGGCTGAAATCCCTCTTTCAGCCAAATCTCATACCATGCGGTCATGGCGCTCGCGAGACGCACTAGAAATCCATCCAAATCGGGCGGTTTCCCCATGACCGCGGCAATCGAGATCGATGGTATCTCGGTGGTATTCGGGTAGTGCGCGAGATTGATCCCGATGCCGATGGCGAGCGAGTCGTGGCCCAAAGCTTCCAGCAGGATGCCCGCAACTTTTTTCCCATTCAGCAACACATCATTCGGCCATTTCAGCGCCACTTCCGCTCCGCGCGCGTGGGCGGCGATGGCATCGCCGGCGGCAAGACCCGCCACGAAACCAAGCTGGGCCGACAGCGAAATGGTCACGGGCATCAAGAGGGTTGCGAAGAGATTGCCGCTTTCGGAAATCCACGCGCGGCCCCGGCGGCCGCGGCCGGCGGTCTGCTCACGCGCCACGATCCAAAGGGGCCCACGCTCGCCATTCTTCGCGAGACGCCGGGCTTCTTCATTGGTGGAATCCAGCGTGTCGTAACGGCGAAGGCCCAATTCTTGGGGCCAACCTCGTATCCCTGTCACGGAAAAAGCGAGGCAGCAGCACCGGCAGCCGAAGTCACCAGCGGCCCTGCTCCGACGAGAAAAAAGAGCGTGAAGATACCGGACACTG
>DASQIQ010000211.1:0-5769 GCA_035631495.1 Micropepsaceae bacterium | reverse complement strand
CTTTCTCCGCCTTTGAAAGCGCCTCTTCGGACTCTTGCTCCCAGCGTTGGTGCTCCTGCGCGAGACCCAAACCCGTCTGAGCCAGCGCGCTCTCCCGCTCCGCGAGAGCTGCTTGCGTTGCCGCCAATTCCTCGCGCAAGCGGTGAAGCGCGATCTGATTGTCCTGCCCGCGCGACGACTCGGCTTTGCTGCGCAACTGCTTCAAAGCTTCCTCGCCAAATCGCTCGGTCGCCTCGGCTACGATTTTTGCGGATTTCTCCTGCCATTGCGCCTCGGCCGCGGCGAAGCGCACGGCCTCGTCGGCCTTCCAGGCTCTCTGTGCTTTTGACAGAGCCGCTTCGGACTCATGCTGCCAGCGTTCGCCTGCCTGCTTGAGGTCCAATTGCGCCTGAGCCAATGCCGTGTCGCGAGTCGAAAGGCTGCTTTGCAGGGCCGCCAATTCCTCGCGCAGGCGGCCAAGCTCGATCGCATGGTTGGAATCGCGCTCCGCATCGCTGCTGATACGTGCCTGTTTCAACGCTGCCTCAGTTTGCGCGCGTGCTTCGGCCAATGCTTTGACGGACTTCTCCTGCCATTGCGCTTCGAGGGCTGCGAGACGCGCGGCTTCTTCGGCTTTCCAGGCTTTCTCCGCCTTCGAGAGCGCCGCCGTCTCGGATTGAGTCCGCGCTTCGGCCAATGCTTTGGCGGATTCCTTCTGCCATTGCGCTTCGATGGCTGCTAGACGCGCGGCTTCGTCGGCTTTCCAGGCTTTCTCCGCCTTCGACAGCGCGGATTCCAAATCAAGCAGCCCGCGTTCGCGCGTCTGCTCGAGGGCCGAACTCGCCTGAGCCAAAGCGGTCTTGTGATCGACAAGATTGGCCTTCAGGGTTTCCAATTCATCGCGTGAGTGGCGAAGTTCGACTTCATGGGCGGAATCGCG
Organism: Micropepsaceae bacterium; assembly: GCA_035631495.1. Classification (GTDB taxonomy): domain Bacteria; phylum Pseudomonadota; class Alphaproteobacteria; order Micropepsales; family Micropepsaceae; genus CAIYRG01. Next base: position 4,850 of record DASQIQ010000211.1, on the reverse strand, counting down.
CGCCGCCTCGGCTTGCGCGCGCGCCTCGGCCAAAGCCGCCGCGGATCGCCCTTGCCATTGTGCTTCGGCCGCTGCGAGGCGCGCGGCTTCTCCGGCTTTCCAGGCCGCCTCCGCCTGTGCCAGCGCCGCTTCCGATTCAAGCCGCCAAGCTTCACGCGCCCGCTCGGCGGCCAGGCGGACCTCTCCCAATGCGGTCTCGCGAACCGCAAGTACTGCCTGCAACCCCGCCAATTCCTCACGCAGGCAGCGCAGTTCGATTTCGTCGCCGGCCAGATTAAGCTTCGAAGGCCCGGCTTCGCCTTTGCGCATGAGAAGGCCTGCGGACAGGCCTAAAAACTTGCGCTCGTCTTGCCCCGCCTCCCACGCTGCTTGACCTTGGGCGAGCTCGCTTTCGATTTTCTGCCTCTCGGCCTCCGCCTGCGCATATTTTTCCCGGGCGCTTGCGAGGTCGGATTCGCGGGCGACCAGACTGGCTTGCAACTTTGCCAGTTCGGCGCGCAACGGGGGGAGTTGCGTGCCCTCGGGTGCTTCGGCAGTTTGGTCCTGCTCTTCCTCGGTCTCCGGTCCCGCATCGTCAGACGGAATCGGGATGTCGAGCACGGCGAGCGTGGACCCGCCGCCATCAAGGCCGATAATCCGAACCGCCAGATCATGCGCCTCATTCATGCCTTGAGGGGGTTGGTAGGTGAGGTTTTCCAACTGGTCGAGGGTCAGCGACCAGGAATTGTCGCCATTGTTGCGTCCAGCGGATAGGCGGGCCAGTTGAGGCAGACGCTCGATCCTGACAGACAGCCGGCCATGCCGCTTAAACGGCGCCAGCAACGGTGCAAGGTCGAGCGGAATGACGCGTGGCGCGGACCGCCCTTCGGCTGGGCCGCGCGCCGCGTCGTTCAGGCGGTTTGTTTTTGCGACGGCCGGCTTCTTGGCAAACCCGGTTGTGCGTGGCGTACGCGTCGCACGCGGACTAATCCCCATCTTCTCCCCGGAGTTCCAGGTTCATAGGCGGTTGGTATTTGCTGACGAGATCGGAGCTCTCCACCTGTCGCGCTTTGCGGTCGGCGTTCAGGTGCAGATAAGCTGCCGTCGCGCCATAGGTCTTCTTTGCGGTTTCCCAGAGCGGAGTGGAAACGAAGATATTCCAGATACTGTCGGTTTCTCCGGCGCAGATGATTTTCAGCTCCATGCCCGACTGACGCGCAAACACATAATTTCCTCCGCTCATGGGAAACGCCGCCCGTGTTTTTGAATTGAGCAAGGCGTAGTCGTAATGGCGGCCGGATGCGCCCTGGAAGGAATAAAGGCTCATCATATGCTCCTAGGCTTCCTATGCTCCTGATCGAGCTTCAGCTTCCCGCGTTGGAGCATGCCCCTTTCCGGTTTAAAGAACGGCCAGGAAATTCGGTAAACAAATCCAAGAATTTTCCGGCTAAGGCCGTGCGGCCAAGACTAAGCTCCAGCAATTACGCCCGATTTCAGGCGCATTAAGCGTGCATTGCGGTAGATCGAATCAATTTGAACGATCGCGTTAACGCAATTCGCACGCCTTCTGTTCGGCCGCGCGCGGGACGTGTGTTCTTGGAGGTTTTCGGCACGAAAAGATAAGGGCGAAGCGCCAGGCCGGCGCTTCGCCCTCAGTAGACGATATTGCTGCGCCCGGAGGTCTAGCCCCCTTCGCCGCCGCCGGCAGGACGCGCGCGCGCGGCCACCGGTCCGACCGTCTTTTCGAAATCGGCCTGCGAGCTGGGATTGCCGTGGATTGGCACATGCTGAACGACATCGAGCTTCAGCCGCTTGATGTTGTTGTAGAGCGCGATGGTGTTCGCGTTGACGGCGCTCGCCGGTGCATTCGGCGGGGGCGGTCCCATATCCGCATTGACGAGGATCTTTTGCTTCGGCAGATACACGATCGCCATGTCCTGAGCATGATTGAAGCCCTGGACATGGTAGCTGATGATCGATTGGTTGCCGTCACTGATCGCATGCTCCTCGCGATAGGTCTCGAGCTTGCCCGGTCCAGGGCCCGTGGTGGCAAACGGAGTCATCGACAAACGATCCGGGCTCAGCGTGCGCGGTTGCGGCACCAAGATGACTCTTTCGAAGAAGTTCTTGTTCTGCTCATTCGTCACAATGGTGGCGCCTTCCGCGTAAGCCGCGCGCAAGCCGCCCGAATGATCCCAATGGTGATGCGTGTTGACGACATATTTGATTTGCTTGCCGGGAATGAGCCGCTTGGTTTCCGCGATCACCGCAAGAGTGCGCGCATCATCCAATGGCGCTTCGATGATGGCGGCGAAGTCCTTGAACTCGACCGCGAGGCTGTTATGCGAGCCGCCGCCGATCAGCCAGACACCGTCGCCGAGCTTCGTCGTGACGATATTGACTTTGGGCGCAGGCGCGTTACGCACCGCGTCGGGAACGGTCAAAGATGCGTTCTGCACATTGACCTTCACGTCGGTGGCCTGGACGTCCATGAAGTTCATGCCGCGGACGAGGGGATGATCGCCCTGATGCATGTGGATATGGTACGGCGCCTTGATGCCGTTACCGACGTCGCGCCAATCGCTGTAACGGATCTCGACCTGCATATCGCCCATCATCGGGCTGGGGATCCAGGTCACCACGCGTTCGAGCATGTTCTGAGCGTCGAACTCGCCCGTCGCCTGCCACTTGCCCATCGTCGTGAAGTGAACGACGCGCAGCGTCTTGCCCTGGCCGACGAATTCGCGATCGGACACGGTCGCATTCGGGTCGGCTAGCGCGGCTTTGATGAAGCCATGCGGGCTGACCGCCACAAAGAGCTGGCGCGTTTCCGCCTCGGTGTTCTGGGCTTGCGGCTGGCCTTGTGCGTTTAAGGTCCAGGCGTAGTTGCCGCTCGCCTCAGCGTTCGCGCGCTGCTCGCCTTCGATGGGGAAGCCGGCGCCGCCGCCGATTTTCGGGTTGTTCCCCTGAACGCGCACCTGCTCTTCTTTGTAGGACTTGCTGGGGTAGTCGATGGTCAGCACGTAGGACTGCAAATCCGTGCGGTTCCAATCGGAAGTGACGTTGAAATTCTGACCGAGATAGGCGGTCCTACCTTTGCCTGTGAATTGCATGGAATTGACTTTGCTTGCGCCCACCGCCTGATCGGCGGCCTGCAACAAGGCTCGTGCACTCTGTGCCGCTGCCGGTTCGGCTATCAGAGCCGATGCGACCAGCAGCATCCCTAATGTGTTTCTCATGGTTCCCTCCACGTTCCCGAAAAGGCCAAAATGGCCTTCTGCCACACTCCCACACAAAACCGATGATTGCCGAAGTCCGGCATCATCGTCATGACGTCTACTTTATCAGTTTCAGCTCCTTCGCGCCCGACTCTTCATAACCCGCGCCAAAAGCGAGAGAATCGACAAACCGCCCCAAATCGGGAGTCAGAATATCGCCATTGGGCGAAACCGTGACCTGAAGCTGAATGAGATGACCCTGCTTGAAATAGACGGCCGCCATGGACCGCCCGCCATTGTTGGGAAGATCGATGGTGATCTTGCGTCCGTAATCGGATTCGATGCGGGCATCCTCATCCGACAAGATCTTGTTGTTGTTCAGGAGTGTGGCCGTCGCCTCCTTGATGAGGGCTGCCTCGTCACTGGTGCGTGCCGCGAAATCGACCACCGTCACTTTGAATTCGACATCGTCTTCGACCGTGCGGAAGACGACCGCGTCGCGCTGTCCCGCCATGGCGCTCCGGTAGGTCGCCTTTTCGGTCTTCATGTTGCCCGGCGCCAGGAACGAGAAGCCCACCTCGCGGTTGAGGTAGCTATTCCAGGCCGCTTCGGCGGGCAGCATCGTGACCGCCAGCACCGCCCCCACGAGGCCAGCCTGAATCGCAAAGCGCATCATTCTCTCCTTCAAATGGTCCCGTCTCAAAATCACCCTCAGCGGCAAGTTTATCCTGCGCCCCACGCCCCGTCGCGGGGGTGGGTCACACTGGGCGGCCTCAATGGTCACAACATCGCGAGGCGAAGTATAGTGCCCTAAAGGGAGCCTCCGGGGGAGGGCCAATGATGAACATCGCGCGATGTGTACATTAAATCGCGCGGGTCGCCTGCGTGAGCCAGGCGCGGTCAAGATCATCGGTCATGGCCGGCGCCACCGCCGCGCGCACCTGCTTATGATAGGCGTTCAGCCAGTCGCGCTCCTCAGCCGTGAGCATCGAGGGTTCGACGAGATCCAGATCGATCGGCGCCATGGTGATCGTCTCGAAACCGAGCATCCCCTTCTCGCCGCCCGCAATCCCCGCCGGGGCGCGCACCACCACGAGATTCTCGATGCGGATGCCGTATTCCCCGGTCTTGTAATAGCCCGGCTCGTTGGAGCAGATCATGCCGGGCTTCAGCGCCTGGCTGATGCCGCGCGAGGAAATGCTCTGCGGTCCCTCATGCACCGAAAGATAGGAGCCGACTCCATGGCCCGTGCCATGGCCGTAATCGAGGCCCGCATCCCATAAAGGCCGGCGCGCGAACGCATCGAGCTGCGCCCCCGTGGTGCCTTCGGGAAAGCGCGCCAGCGCCAGCTGGATATGCCCCTTGAGCACGCGCGTGAAGCGGTCGCGCATCTCGGCCGTGGGCTCGCCCACCGCCACGGTGCGCGTGACATCGGTCGTGCCGTCGACGAACTGCGCCCCCGAATCGATGAGGAACAATTGTCCGGGCTCGATCCGGCGGTTGGTCTTGCGCGTCACGCGGTAATGCACGATGGCGCCATGCGGCCCCGCGCCCGAAATGGAATCGAAGCTGACATCCTTCAGCGCGCCGGTGGCGGCGCGGAACGATTCCAGTTTCTCCACCGCGTCGATCTCGGTCAGCGTGCCCTTGGGC
>DASQIQ010000210.1:0-4615 GCA_035631495.1 Micropepsaceae bacterium | reverse complement strand
CCATGTCAGAACCGGAGCATTGGCAGGGGGGCGCGTCAAGTCGGGGGCAAAGTTTAGCCCTCCACCCGCTCGCGTTTTTGCGCTCGCGACCTCCCCACAAGGGGGAGGTTAATACTGCGAGTATTGTTTTTCTTCGACGATGTCCGAGTTCAGAAGAGCGTTGATTTGCTGTTTCAGCACGCCGCGCCGGTCATTGTTGTGGTAGACGGCCCGCGCCAGCGCGATGAAGTCCGAATCGAAGACCCTCGCCGCCTCCTTCGCCCTGATGTCGTCTTCGATCTGCCACAGCGTTTCGTTGACGCTCTTCAGTTCCGCGCGCAAGGGCGCAAGGTTCGGTTCCAGGCCCTGCGCCGCGTTCGCGATGCCCGCCAGCTTGGAGAGCTCACGCCGGACATTCTCGAGGGCGGGCTTGGAATTCAGCCGCTCGGCCTTGATCTCCAGAATCGTGACCTTGTCGATGAGCTCGCCCCAAGAGACGGGAATGGAGGGATTGCTGTTCATACGCGCAATTTATCGCATCGATTCGACTGAGAACATGGTTCGGCGGCATTCTTCGCGCCATTCATCCGCGTAACCGCAGGCCTGGTAATTCTTCAGATAGGGTCCGCCGATCGTGTAATGCAGCAGCGAAATATCCTCAAGGTCGCGTGGCGGATCGTAGTCCACGAGATGATTCCAGCGCGCCGGCAGCGCGCCGATAAGGCTGTCATCGAGCCATTTGAACTGGTGCAGTTCTAGCCCTGACGCACGCGCCACATAATCGGGAGTGAGCGCCGTGCAGGCTTCGCAGTTCATCAGCATGAGGCTGGACCAGTTCTTTCGCGCATAGGGAAGCTGGGCCTCGCCGAGGAATTTCGTCGACTCCCGAGGCGTCTGGTCGTGCTGGACGCACATCAGCGCATAAGTTGGATCGCGCAGGCGCCATAGATTGGCGATGTCGTCCAACACAATCATATCGCAATCCATATAGAGCGCCCAACCACGAAACCCTGCCAGAAAGGGTGTCAGAAAGCGGCTGAAGGAGAAGTCCGTCGATTGTTTGGGATCGCGCTCGCGGTCAAAGAAGGACTTAAGATGCTGCAGGGATATGGGCGTAATCGCGATCGGGAGAGATGAACGGCGAAGAATCGATCCCGCAAGGACGTGCAGCGTGACCTCTACGCGCGGATCGTAACCGACGAAAATCCGGATCGGGTCAGCGCGCATCCGATCCCTCGCTCAAGCTTTTGAGATCGGCCGCCACGCGGTCAATCGTCTCGCCCCACTCTGCTGGTTTCGCTTGCCGGTAGAGTCTCACGGAACTGTACCACGCCATGTGATTGTCCTTCAGGCCATAGCGCCATTCCGGGGTGGATGGGACCAAAACCCGGCAGGCCTGACCGATTGCGCCGCTGAGATGGACCAGCGTGGTTTGCACCGTGATGATCAAATCGAGAGACGAGACGAGTCCCGCAAGCTGGTCGAAGTCGTCGATCTCACGAGGCTCGAAGCATGTGATCGGCCGCGAAAGGAGCCGGTTTGCGGCAGCAATCTCGTCCTTGACCGTCCCATATTGAAGGCTGATGAAACTCACGCCTTTAATGGCGAAAAGCGGCTGCCAAAGTTCCAGCGGAATCGAGCGCGCCTGCCGGCGAGTTTTTTCGGTTCCACCTTTCCAGGAGATTCCGATTTTCAAGTCCCCACCGAGGTTGGAGAGTCGCGCCTTCCATTTCGCTGTGATTTCCGGATTCGGAATCAGATAGGACTTCCGAACCGGAAAATCTTCGCGGGCATTGCGATAGAGGCGGCCGAGGCTGCCTGCCGGAAGGAGGAGATCGAAGTCCGAGGCTTTCCAAACCGCGGGCAATTTCCGGTCGATGATGCCGACGCCCGGAAAGGACCGAGCAAATAACCCGGAAAGACGCGGATCGCATTCCAGAGTAACGCTTTTGGCATCGCGGACGAGGTCTGGGATCACGCTGGCGAACATGATTTCATCCCCGACGCCTTGTTCGGCCACGACCAGCACGCGCTTGTTTTGGAGATCGCCTCGCTTCACCCATAAAGCGAGCTGACCGGAATTCTGAAAGTCCGGAGTTCGCCAGCGATGTTCGGAGCCTTCCCAGCCCTGGGCGAATTCGCCGAGCAGGAGTTGGGTCAGCCCGCGATTCTGGAACGCCTCGGGATAGTCCGGCTGGAGCGCGATGGCCCTATCGAAAGTGGCAAGCGCCTCTTCGAACCGGCGAAGATCGCTCAGGGCCTTCCCGCGGTTGTTGTGGACTGCGGCCAACCGCGGCTGCATGGCGATAACCGCATCGAGGGTTGCGAGGGCCTCATCGGCCCGTCCAAGCTCCTGCAGCGCCGCACCCCGGTTGGCGAGCACGTCGATATGATCGGGCTTTACGACGATCCCGCGATCGAAGCTCGCGAGCGCCTCCTCGACCCGCCTGAGCTTCATCAGCGCAAGTCCGCGATTGTTGTACGCCTCGGCAACATTTGGGTTGTTCGTCTCTTTCGGGACAAAACTGAGCGCGCGGCCTAACTGTCTTTCGGCCGCTTCCGCTTGTCCGCTCTGCAAGAGAATCAACCCGAGCAAGTGCGCAGCATCGAAGTGCCGATGGTAGCTTTTCAGAATCGCGCGATATGCACGTTCGGCCTCCGCCAACTGGCCGAGCTGATGCAGCACGAGCGCCTTGTTGAATTCGCTTTGAACCGAGGAAACCGGACCCTGTCTGTTCTCGATGCGCGACTTGCTCATATCATCCGGTCATGTCATTCGGCGAACGCGGCCCAAAACCATCGTATTAAAGCCCACCGAAGTAACTTCCTCATTAAACGCGCGGACGCTCAAGGCATTAATTTTCGCTAGTGTCCTGATTTCGAAATTCGCCCCATTCGATATCGGGTTTTTCACGAATTTCGGAATCGCAACGACCCTAGCAATTTATTGAATCTAGTGTCGTTTTCGTTTCGAGGTTCGCTGACAACCCGATATCGACAACAATGCGAACTTCGAAACCACGACACTAGCGCACCTGCTCGGTTCAGGCCCTGGCATCGGCTTTGGCGGGCACAATGGATGCCCTCGCCTGGCGCGCGCGCACCAGGGCCAAGACACCGAGCGCGCCGCCTATGGCCGGCATGGCGAAGATGAAAAATACGGTCCGTAGCGGCAGCTCGTGCAGAAGAACGCCGCCAATGATGGGGCCGAAGCCGCCGACGAAGCGGCCGAAGCTCGATGCCCAGCCCGCGCCCGTTGAGCGAATCTCCGTTGGGTACAAAGTGGTGGCAAAGGCATTCAGCGTGTTGTTGGCACCGACCAGGCAAAAGCCCGTGCCGGCGACGACGATGGCAAGACCAAGCACGTAATCCCCCATCAGACCGGTTGCCGCCACGAAGATCGCCAGCCCGATGAAGGCTAGGATCAACACGCGGGGATAGCCAATGCGGTCGGCGAATATGCCCAGAAGGAGCACACCCGCGATGCCCCCGAACTGGAACAAGGTCGTCAAGCGGACTGCTTGCTGCTCAGGAAGCCCCGCCATGTTGAGCGCAAGTGGCAGCCAATTGTTGAGCGTGTTCAGCGAAGCCAGCGTCACGAGAAAAACAAGCCAGAGAAGCATGGTCGTCACGGCGCGCCCCTCGGTGAAGAGCTGCGTCGGACGAAAGCCTTTGTTCTTCGGCTCGGCGGCCAGGACAAATTCGGTATCGGGCGGGAAGCTGCGAGCCGGTTCGGCTTTGCGAAGGATCGCAGCGATTTCGTGCGATCGGCCGGTCTTGGCCGCGAGGAAACGGACCGATTCCGGCAGGAACAACAGCAGCACCGCCGCGAGAATGAGCGGCAGGACCCCGCCGATGAAGAAGATTCCCTGCCAGCCGAAATAGGGCAGCATCTCGGCCTGCAGCAATCCGCCAGAGGCCGCGCCCACGGCAAAACCGCAAGCCATGGCGGCGATCATGCGCGCGCGGATGCGTGCCGGGGCGAACTCGTTGGCCATGACGAAGGTCAGGGGCAGCGCCGCGCCGAGACCAAATCCGGTGAGCGGGCGCAGAATGAGAAGCTGGTCGACCGAGGTCAGCACGACTGTACAGAGCGAAAGCAGACCGAACAGCGTGACCGCGGTGATGATGATCTTCTTGCGGCCGAATATGTCCGCCAGAGGGCTGAGCACCACCGATCCGATCCCCGTGCCGAAGGCGCCGAAGCCGAACACGGGGCCGAGTTCTTGCGGCGCCAGATGCCAGGCCGCACGCAAGGCCGGCGCGGCATAGGCAAGCGCCTGCGTGTCGAAGCCGTCGAGGAACTGGACCAAACCGCACAATATGACGATGCGCAATTGGAAGGCGCCGAAGCGCTGCGACCCGATGATTTCGGCGACATCGACAGTTTTGGCCATTGCTATTCCGTTATGTCCGGCCCGTTATGTCCGGGCGCGCATTCCCGGTATTATGGCGACACAATAACCGAGCTTGCGGATATTGAAATGGCGATGGAGATGCTGAGCAGGAGGGGATTTTCCGCGGGCGCCGTCGCGTTGATGGCAGGGACGCGCGCGTTCGGCGCAGGCGCGGCCAATCCCTTCGATTATTCTGGGCCGGACCGCCGGAAACTCCTGGAAGACGGGGCGCGGCGCGA
>DASQIQ010000209.1:0-3373 GCA_035631495.1 Micropepsaceae bacterium | reverse complement strand
AGAACTAAAGCGTTTTGAGGGATAGCAGAAGCGGAACCGTGACCGCGGCGGCAAACAATCACGCCCCGAATCGGCCAAAACCGGCAACTGAACCAAGCGGGGTCCTAGCCCAAGCAGGAAGGTGCCCGCGAACGATCATGGGCGCCTTCGTTTTTCGCCGTGAGGGCGACTATCATGGCGGGGCGGAGGGCGAAATGACGGGCAATCAGTTCTACCGGATCGCACGGAGGGTACTGGCGGCCAGTTCTGCGGCCTCCATGATCATATTGTTTTTTCTAACCATCTCGATCCACCGCTCGGGAAGTCTGACACCTGATCCAAGCACGGGACGAACGTACCCAGTCCAAGAGCACGGTACGTTATATGTGCTCCCCTCATTAGGAATTGCCTCCACAATCACGGGCTTTATTGCCCTCTTCTCGGTGTTCCTATTACTTGCGCTTGTCTGTCGATTTGAGTGGTCAACTCTTCATTTTCCGTGGGACGAACGGAAATAAGCACTGATTTTCAAATTAGGGCACGACCCCTTTTTCCCGGCGCGTGTATGGGCGGCGGTTCTGATGTAAGTTGCAGCTTGAACAATCTTCCGGGAGGATGAGATGCGCGCCAGATTGACCAGCTTTGCCCTTGCCATGTTGGCGACCACCGCTTTGGCGGCCGTCGCCCAGGCGCAGACTTCGGCGCCCTGCGTCAATGACGCGCCCAATCCCTACACCCTCGTCAACGACTGGGCGCACATGAACCGCGCCTGGGCGCCGACCAACAATGTCTATGTCGACGGCAAGGACAATGTCTGGGTGATGGACCGCTGCGTCGCCAAGGGCTGCCTCGGCTCCGAGGAATCGCCGATTTGGGAATTGTCGTCCGACGGCAAAGTGGTGAAGAATTTCGGCGGCGGCATGTTCGCCTTCCCGCACACCGTCAAGCCCGACGCGCAAGGCAATATCTGGGCCATCGACGGCGACGCCAAAGAGGGCAAGGGCGATCAGGTGTTCAAATTCTCGCCCGACGGCAAAGTGCTGATGACGCTCGGCAAGGCGGGCCAGGGCGGCAAGGGCACGGATGTCTTCGACCGGCCGACCGGAATCGCCTTCGCGCCCAACGGCGACATCTTCATCTCCGAAGGCCACGCGCCGACCTTCGGCAATTCGCGCATCATGAAGTTCGACAAGAACGGTAAGTTCATCAAAGCCTTCGGCCATCTGGGCTCGGGCGATGGCGAGCTGAAAGGCCCGCATGTGCTGGCGTTCGACAGCGCGGGGCGGCTCTTCGTCGCCGACCGCAGCAACAGCCGCGTCGCCTTCTTCGATCAGGACGGAAAATTCCTCGGCGCGTGGAAGCAGTTCGGCCGGCCGAGCGGCATCTTCATCGATAAGAACGACGTGCTCTATGTCTCCGATTCCGAATCCGAGGATGCGCCGGGCAAGGACACCAACAATCCCGGCTGCAAGCGCGGCATCCGCATCGGCAGCGTGAAGACCGGCAAGGTCGAAGCCTACATCCCGCCGCCGCCGGTCAAAAACGCGAAAAACCCGCCGCCGGAAGGTGTCGCCGCCGATTCGCACGGCAACATCTATGCCGCCGCGGTGCCGGAGATGGCCGTTTACAAATATGTGAAGAAGTGAATGAGGTTGTCATGCCCGGCGAGCGCAAAGCGCGAGGGAAGGGCATCCATTCGGTGACGTAAGCACTCGATCTTTACGAAATGGATTCCCTTCCCCTCGCGGCGTGCCGCCGCTTGGCCGGGAATGACAAAGGTTTGTCAAAAGAAAAACGCCCGCAGATTTCTCCGCGGGCGTTTTCGTTTCAACGATAACGCGTCTTAGCTCGGGTCGAGCGAAGACACATAGGATGCGATCTGGACCACATCGTCATCGGACAATTTTCCGACGACGGTCTTCATGATGTCCGCCATCGGGCCTTTGCGCACGCCGTTCTTGAACGAATAGATCTGGCGCGCGATGTAGACCGGCGAACGGCCCGCGATTCCCGGAATGTCGTCGGCGCCCTGGAGCTTGTCGCCATGACAGCCGCTGCAGGCCTGGGTCTTCCCGGCGCCGCCGGTGCTGACCAGCGTCCTGCCGCCGTTCAAGGATCCAGGCGGAACAAAGGCGATGAAGGCCGGTTCCGCCATCTGGCGAACGGCCGCCGGGCTGTTGGCGAATTCGATGATGCGATTGCCGACCTGTTCGGTGTCGGTGCCTTCGACCTTGGTGCGCTGAGAGTTGCGTCCCACCATGGTCTTGGGCGCGACGTTGGATTCGGAAATGCGCGTCCACTGCGCCGCCTTCAGACCGGAGTAATAGGTCGCGACTTCCTTGATGTCGTCATCGCTCATGTTCTTGGCGAAGCCGGCCATGGCGGCGGAGCGCGGTCCACCGCGGGCGCCGCTCTTGAAGTCCTGCATCTGGCGCGTGAAATAGGCCGCGTTCAACCCGCGGATATTGGCCGATTCCGGCTGACCCATGCCGGATGGCGTGTGGCAGGTGTTGCACGGGCGCACGTCGGCGCCTTTGCCCGCTACGACGATCATCGGCACGCCCGGCTGCGCAGCCGGAGCGGCCGCCGCACCGCCGCCGCCGCCACCGCCGCCCGCCGCCGGAGCGGGAGCATTGGGATCGGGCGTCATGAAGGCCCAATCGGGGCCCGGAGCATCGGCCGCCATCGCGGTCAGCGGAAACAAAGCGCTTGCAAGCAACCATGCGAATTTTTTCATGGGATCCCTCCGTGTCGCGTCTGGGTGGAAGACGCGCCTGACTTCAGATTATTGTTATTGCGGCACAGCGGCAAGCGCTTCCGCGTATTCAACAGCTGCGATCGGGAGTTTGCGCAAGGCTTGACAAGGCGCATCGCCGCAAAGCCAGATCGCTGCAATATGTGCGACATGGGTGCAATGGAGGGGAATGTGGCATGACCGCAATCGGCGCCGTTGGCGATTCCGTGGAGCCGGACGTCGGACTTCTCGACCGCCGCCGCATTATTGCCGGTCCCGGCTTCAATCGCTGGCTGGTGCCGCCTGCGGCCCTTGCGATCCATCTCTGCATCGGCATGGCCTATGGATTCAGCGTCTTCTGGCTGCCTCTGTCCAAAGCGCTCGGCCACGACAAATCCATCGATTGTCCCGGCATGCCGCTTTTTCAGGCACTCGTCACGACGAACTGCGATTGGCGGATCAGCGATCTCGGCTGGATCTATACGCTGTTCTTCGTTGCACTGGGTCTCTCGGCCGCCACCTGGGGCGGCTGGCTCGAACGCGTCGGCCCGCGCAAGGCGGGAATCGTCTCCGCCTTTTGCTGGTGCGGCGGGATGGCGTTTGCCGCAATCGGCGCCGTTGGCGATTCCGTGGAGCCGGACGTCGGACTTCTCGACCGCC
>DASQIQ010000208.1:0-15293 GCA_035631495.1 Micropepsaceae bacterium | reverse complement strand
TCGGCCATTATGAGGGCGATACGCTGATCATCGACACGGTTGGCATTGCGGTCGGACCGAAAAACATCGCTATGATCGATCGTTACGGAACACCGCGGAGCTCCGCATTACACGTGGTCGAACGCTATCGTCTGATTGACGGCAAGGCCGCCAAGGAAGCGGCCGAACGCCAGATGCGAGACGACGGACCCAGATTCAACGCGGCGGTCCTCGTCGATCCCACCTATACAGGCCCCGGACTGCAGCTCACTTTCACGGTCGAGGATCCCAAAATCTTCACCACGCCGTGGTCGGCGGTGGTCACCTATCGCCGCGCCGAAAACCAATGGCAGGAACAGGTCTGCGCAGAGAGTTTGCAGGACTATTACGCCGGACACGCGCCCTTCTTGCCGGTCGCGGACAAGCCGGATTTTTGATCGCCCGTGCGCGGGAGATCGACATCGCCGCCAAGGAGCGAACCATGAGATTACGGAGCTTTGGTGTTTGTTTGAGCGCGGGTCTCATACTGGCGGCCGCCGGCGCGCAAGGCGCAGAAAAGATCCATGAGCTGAAGGCGTCACCGACCACTGTACATCGCGGTTTTTTTGACGCCTCGCTCAAGCCGGTGCTGACGATCGATTCCGGCGACATCGTGCGGCTTTGGACCACCACCGGCAACCCCCGCTACTTCGAGAGTCTGGGCGTGCCGAAGGAAAAGATTCCGCCCGAACTCTACGCGGCCTTCCAGGGTGCGCCGGGCGAGGGACGGGATGATCACACGCTTGACGGCCCGATCGCCGTGCGAGGCGCAGAGCCCGGCGATACGGTGGAAATCAAAATTCGATCGATCGAGCTCTGGCTGCCGATTGCCGGGATGGGGTTCCGGGCGAACCGCGGCTCATTGCCTGAAGATTTTCCCTATTCGCGGGACCGGGTGTTTTTCTTCGATCCCGCCAAGAAGCAAATCGAATTCGCGCCGGGCGTGGTTGTGCCGGCCAAGCCATTTTGGGGAGTCATCGGCGTCGCGCCGCCGGTTTCGATGGGCCGGGTGCCAAGCGGCCCGCCGAATGTCTTTGGCGGCAATTTGGACAATCACGACTTGCAGCCGGGAACGAGCCTGTATTTGCCGGTCCATACGCGCGGCGCATTGATATCGATCGGCGATGGACACGCGGTGCAGGGCGCGGGCGAGGTGGGGATGTCAGCGGTCGAGACGTCCCTCAAAGGAGAAATCCAGGTCGTGCTGCACAAGGGAATGCACATCACCTGGCCCAGAGCGGAAACGCCGACGCATTACATGACAATGGGATTGAGTGAGGATTTGAATCAGGCTGCCAAAATCGCAACCCGTGAGATGCTCAATTTCATCGTCGAAACAAAGCGCATGCCGCGCGATGACGTCCTGATGCTGATGAGCGCGGCCATGGATTTGCAAGTGACTCAGATCGTCGACGGCACAAAAGGCATTCATGCCATGCTGCCCAAAGCGATCTTCCAAAAATGAAGAGCATGGGCACCACGGCATCGGCAGAGCCGCGGTCCACGGCTACATCGCGGGGACGTCATTAGACGCTTTCCATCCGAACTGAATTTATAAACTTGATGGCCCAAATGCTTCTTCAGGCCTGCTGCCGCGCACGGATCGCCTTGCGGGGCGCCATCGGTCACCCAGACGCATCTCGACTCTTATAGGAAGGGCCGCTGAACCAAACGGTTCAGCGGCCCTTATCGTATGACTCTGATTCGCTGCTCGACTACGGCGCCATCCACACGATGTTCCGAGCCGGCGCGAACCCGACTGGTATCAGAGCGACTTCCTTTAGAGTCTTGATGTCGACAGCCGAGACGTTATTCGTATGTTCATTGGCGACATAGACCGTCTTGCCGTCCGGCGTGATCGTCATCCAACCCGCTCCCTTCCCGCCAAGAGTAACAGCTCCCAGCGGCTTCAAGTCCGGCAGCGAATACGCGTATATGGCGCTGTTCATCCGGCTGTTGACCAGAAGCGTCTTTTGATCCGGGGTGACCATGATGCCGTGAGATGCGGCAGGCGGTCCGTAAGGAACTTGTGTCTGGCCCGTGATGTCCGGAAGCTTGATCGTGTTGGTTATCTTGCGTGTGGCAAAATCCACGACCTGGAATCCATTGTCCCTGCCATTTTGCGTGAATATCGTCTTGGTAGAGCCGTCGGGATTTTTCGACACCGCCATTGGAGAAGGAGATGGATCCATCGGCATCGTCCACGCGACGTCGTTGGTCTTCGTGTCGAGGACGGTCATCACATTCGCCTTGCCGCCTCTGGCGTTTCCGACAATCACATATTTGCCGTCCGGGGTGACGTTGAGGTCGTGGACGCCGCCTTTCATGGCGATGGTCTTGACCTTCTGAAGCGACACGGTGTCGATCACGTCGACGCCGCCGGTTGCATTGGGCTTGATCCGCGGAAAATCCGACAGATCATTATAGTTCTGGGCGATCGCAACATAGATCTGCTTCCCATCCGGGGTGATATCGATCAGGTTGGGGTTCCCGCTCAGCGGAATTCTTTTGGTTACCTTCAGGGTCTTTCCGTCGATGACGGCGACCGTAAAGTCGTCTTCCGAGCTGATATAGATTCGGCTGCCATCGGGAGCGACCGTAATTCCATGGGTCGCTTCGAATCCCTTGATCTCGTTCACTACCTTGTTGGTGGCGGGATCGATGATGTGAATGCTGTCCCCGGCGAAATTCGTTTGGATGATGCGTAGCTTTGATTGCTGCGCGGCCAACGGGGAAAACGACACGGCGCCCAAAGCGATGCCGGCCATAACCGCGAGACCACGAAACATTTGTTTGTTGTTCATCTTCGTCATCCTCTCTTTCGACGAAAGTTATCTCCCGACGCATATATCAGGAGAGGAGTCTTTGCCGGCCGTTACTTCGCCTTCTCTCCCATGACAAAAGCTTTGAAGGTTTGCCACGCCGGATCTTGCTGCGAAGCGAATTGCTGGCCACCGCCATGATGGGGATCGCCCCCCGCCTCTTCGGCGAGCGGATGTTTCACAAGCGGGCTGTCCATACTGCCCGGTATCGCCACCCGCTGGATCAAGGTGAAGTTCTGGCGCGATTGCTCTTCGTTCCAGCTCGTGCTGCCAGGCGAGAGCGGCACCAGATGCAATGGCGCGTTGTTGCTTGTGTGGCAAACAACGCATCGCGTATGGCCCGCACGCTTGGTCAGGAAGACGGGCTCCACCCTGGTCTTGAAAAACTGGTAGTCCAGCGCCGGCGATGCGGCGGAGGAAGCGGCCGGCGCACTTTGCGCCTCACTCAACGACACCACCGCCAAGGCCAGACACGCCGCGGCGACCATATAAGACGAGGCCCTCTTCATTTGGTACCTCCGGCAATAATGGTTGGAAAACAAGGCATTTTATGCTTGCGCGCGGGCGCTGGCAAGTTCGCGCGCCCATGTTGCGCCTTGGGCCAGGTCCCCGTTTGACGCCCTCATCGGACCCCAATAGCATCGCGGCCGCTTGTGAAAACGTCACTTCTGCGAGGGAAAAAACGATGCGCGCTACCTTGGCGGTCTTGTCCGCTCTCATGCTTTCCGTGGCCTCGGCTGCCGCGCAGCCCCGTACCACTCTGGACATCTATGTGACCGATGTCGAAGGCGGCAATGGCACGCTCTTCGTGACGCCCGCGGGCGAATCGGTTCTGATCGACACGGGCAATGCCGTCGGCGCGGTACGGGATGCCGGCCGCATCATGGATGCGATCCGCGACGCGCATCTGACCCAGATCGATCATCTGATCCTGACCCATTACCACGGCGATCATTTCGGCGGCATGGAAGAGCTGTTGAAGCAGATACCGATCAAGGAATTCATCGACCACGGGCCGAATGTGCAGGCGGGCGTCGGCGCGGATTGGGAGAGGGACGTCTATCCCAAGCTCTATGCCAAGGGGAAGCATACGGTAGCCAAGCCCGGCGACCGCATCGCGCTCAAGGGCGTGGACTGGCGCATCGTGGCCTCGGCCGGCGCGGTGATCTCAGCGACCACGCTTTCCGGCGCCAACAAACCAAACCCGGAATGCCCCAATTACCAGGACTTCGACAATAACGAAGAAGACCCGATGTCGGTGGCCAGCTACATCGTTTTCGGCAAGTTCCGCACGGCTCATCTCGGGGACCTGCCGCGGAAAATGGAGCGCAAAATGATGTGCCCCAACACCAGCCTGCCGCCCGTCGATGTGTTCCTCGGTCTGCACCACGGGGTGGAGAGTTCGAATTCGCCGGTGATGGTGCATGCTCTGCGCCCGCGCGTTGCGATCATAAATAACGGTACGCGCAAGGGCGGCGACCCCACGACCATGAAGACCGTGCGCACGTCGCCCGGTCTCGAAGATCTGTGGCAGATTCATTTTTCCCAGTTGGGCGGGCAGGAATACACCCAGCCCGGCATGTTCATCGCCAATCTGCTTGACGACCCGTCGATGGTGATGCCGGTCACACCGATCGCGGTTGGCCCCAACCCGCCGCCCGCGCCCGTTCACAATGGAAAAGCCTATTGGATCAAGGTCTCGGCCAAGACCGACGGGTCTTTCACCGTCACCAATCAACGCAACGGCTTCAGCAAGACCTACGCCAGACCGGGCAGCTAGATCCGCCGGACTCAATGATGCTCCCGGCTTGACGCGGGTTCGCTCAGTCTACGGAGGATTTGGTGTCCGAGAAAGACAAGGGCCATCACGGCGGTGCTGATGTCTCGCGCCGCGGTCTCATCAAGCAGGTGGGGCTCGCCGGTGTTGGCGCGGCTCTCTCAACTCCCAATATCGCGCCGGCTGCCGCGGCGGAAGTTCCGCCCGCAACCAGACGCGAGGCGCTGGAAACGCTCAACGCCACGGAAGCCGACACGCTGGACGCCATTGTCGCGCGCCTGATACCAACCGATGAGAACGGGCCGGGAGCAACCGAAGCGCGCGCCGCCTTTTACATCGACCACGCGCTCGCCGGGCCGTTGCGGGCGCTTCGCGGCGCTTACGCGGCGGGTCTGGCGGCCATCGACGAGTACGCCCTCGCCTCGAAGGGCTCGAGCTTCGCCAAGCTCACGGGCGCAAACCAGGACGCGATTCTGAGCGACATGGAGAAAAACATCGCTCCGGGATTTTCGCCGAACTCCGCCGCGTTCTTCAATCTGCTCCGTACCCATACGATCGAAGGCACGTTTTGCGATCCCTATTACGGCGGGAATGCAAATTTCGTCGGTTGGAATTTGATCGGCTATCCCGGGATTCGCATGGGAGTGACCGCGAACGATCAACGCATGAATCCAAAACCCGAATCGATTCTGAAATCCGCCTATGACGACCCGATGTTCGCGCGTAACGGCGGCGATCATGGCCACTGATCTCAAGAAGACCGATGTGGTCATCGTGGGAATGGGCGCCGCAGGCGGCGTGGCAGCGCTTCCTCTCGCCCGCGCCGGACTCGAGGTGATCGGCATCGAAGCGGGCGCATGGCTTTCGACGCGCGATTTTCCGCCTGACGAGCTGCGCAACAATTTCCGCGGCTGGCCGCAATCGGTGCAGAAGGCGAACAGCGAAGTTCCGACGCATCGCCCGAATGCATCCGCACCCTATTCGCCGCGGCCCGCCATTCATCCGATGATGAACGCCGTCGGCGGCACCTCGCTGCATTATTGGGCTCAAAGCTGGCGTCTTAATCCGTGGGACTTCAAGGTGGTGAGCGAGACCAAGCGGAAATTTGGCGCAGGCCGCATTCCCAGAGGCTCGACGGTCGAGGATTGGCCGTTCGGACTCGAAGAATTGGAGCCCTATTACGATCATGTCGAACATGAGGTCGGCGTTTCGGGCCAAGCGGGCAATATCGGCGGCCGCATCGATCAGCGCGGCAACATCTTCGAGGGCCCGCGCGGACGCGAATATCCGATGCCGCCGCTGCGCGGAACCGAATTCACCGAGATGATGGCGGGCGCTGCCCGCCGCCTAGGCTGGCACGCGTTTCCAGGTCCGGCGGCGATCAACTCGCGAAGCTATGAAGACCGGCCGGGCTGCTTCTATCACGGCTATTGCGCGCGCGGGGGCTGCCCCATCAACGCCAAGAACTCGACGGCCGTCAGCACCATTCCAAAAGCGCAGGCCACTGGCCACTTGAAGATTGTGGCGCAGGCCGTCGTCACCCATGTGGACGTCGATCAGAAGACCGGCCGGGTGAGCGGCGTGACCTATGTCAAAGGCGGCCAGGAATATTTCCAGCCCGCCGATGTCGTTCTCATCGCCGGCTACACCTACGAGAATGTGCGTCTGTTGCTGTTGTCGAAGTCGCCCGCCTTCCCGAACGGATTGGCCAACAATTCTGGTCAAGTCGGGCGGCATTATTTCAGCCATTTCCAAACCATGTCGGTCAGCGCGCTGTTCCCCTTCGATCTCAACAATTGGTACGGCTTGCCGGCGCAAGGCGTGGGTGTCGACAATTGGGCCGACGACAATTTCGACCATGCAGGCCTCGATTTCATCGGTGGCGGCAATCTTTGGATCTATTCCGACCGCCGTCCCATCGGCGCGGCGAATATGAACAATTTCGGCAAAGCGCCCGGCTGGGGCTCGGCCTGGAAATCCTTCGTAAGTGCGAACGCGGATCGCTGGAACACCGCTTACGTCCAGAAGACGACATTGCCCTATGAAGACAATTATCTCGATCTCGATCCGACGGAAAAGGACGCGCTCGGCTTCCCGGTGATCCGGATCACCGCCGACTACAAGGACAATGAACGCAAGATGGGCGCCTTCGTCCAGGACAAGATGGTGCAGTGGTACAGGGAGGCTGGCGCCATCGCCGTCGAGAAATTGGGTGTCGGGACGATGGGGCCATCGACGCACGCCTATGGCGGCACGCGCATGGGCGACAAGGGCGAGACCAATGTGGTGAACCGATTTGGCTTTGCGCATGAGGTGCCGAATTTGGCCGTGCTCGGCGCATCGGTGATGGGCACCAGCGGGGCGCGCAATCCAACACTGACCGTACAAGCCCTGGCGTGGCGCACGGCCGAGCATCTGATGCGAAACTGGAAGACGATCGCCGCCGGCTAAGCCCAGCAGGACCGGTGGCGGCCCTTCTTCTTTGGTGCACCGGCAGATAAGATTGCCACGATCACCGGAGGAGGCACGATCATGAACCGTAGAATTATTCTCTCTGCAGTCGCCGTCACCCTGCTTGGCTCGGCCGCTGTTCTTGCGGCCCAGGCGCCGCCGCAGCAGCCGATGAGTTTCTTCGTCACCAGCACCGTTCCGGGTACCGGAAATCTGGGCGGCCTCGCGGGCGCGGACCAGATTTGTCAGAATCTCGCCACTGCCGCAGGCGCGGGCGGCAAGACCTGGCACGCTTACCTAAGCCAGCAGGCGCAAGGCAACACGCCCGCCGTGAACGCCCGCGGCCGCATCGGACCGGGACCCTGGTACAACGCCAAGGGCCAGCTGATCGCCAGCAACGTCGCCGATCTGCATGGCGACCAAGCGCGCGACCGCAACTCCATCCGCAAGGCCTCCTCGCTCACCGAGAAGGGCGAGATGATCAACGGCTTCGGCGATATGCCGAACCAGCACGACATGCTGACGGGTTCGGACTCCGATGGCAGGGCTTTCACCGACGGGCTCGACCATACCTGCAACAACTGGACTTCGGACGCCGCGACCGCCCGCGCGATGCTTGGCCATCATGACCGCAACGGCAATGGCAATGTGTCGTGGAATTCCGCCCATATGAGCCGCGATTGCACGGCGGCCGGCCTGGTTGCGACCGGCGGCGCGGGCAAGTTCTACTGCTTCGCCATCAACTGAAGAGGGCTTGGCATAATCGTTCGAGAAGACCCGGGAGCATTGGCCCGGGTCTTCTTCTTACGCCGTGAAGAATTTGCCGAAACGATCGAGGCACTGCTCGGGCATTTCCTCTTGTATGTAGTGCCCGGTGGCGAGCGGTTCTATGGCCACGAGGTTCTTGGCGAATTTGCGCCACACCGTCGGATATTCGTTTGTCGGCGTTGAGCCTCTTGTCCCCCAGAGGACGAGGAGGGGCGTCGTGATCTGTTTGTCCTTGTCGGCCGCATCCATTTCGAAGTTGATGGTCGCGCCCGCCCGATAGTCCCGGCAGGCGCCGCTGATGGTCTTGGGCGTGAAACAGCGGATGAATTCGTCCATCACGATTTTGGGTCGCTGCCGTGGGATGCCGCCGCGATTGGTGAGGAACCACTCGGGTGAGACGGCATCGATCATGGTCTGCGGGAACGGCTCCGGCTGCGCGAGAAATGCCCAGTGCCAGGTGCCGAGCGCCCACTCCCTGGTCGTATTGGTCCACACATAATAGGTCGGCAGCATGGCCAGCAGGCAAAGCTTCATCACCCGTTCCGGGTGGTCGAGGGACATACGATGGGAGATGCGCGCGCCGCGGTCATGGCCGATCAGGAAAAATTGCTGATGGCCGAGCTGCTGCATCACTTCGATCATGTCTTCGGCCATCACGCGATGGCTGTAATTGATCAGCTTCTCGCCTGGGTCAGGCAGCGAGGAATCGCCATAGCCGCGTAAGTCGGGGCACACCACGTGATAACGCTGCGCCAGTTTCGCGGCGACCGCGTGCCAAAGCACGTGAGTGTTGGGATAGCCATGAAGCAGCAGCAATGGCGGTCCCGAACCGCCATGGCGCACGCGAATGATGGCGCCTTTGGTGCGCATATCGAGATGCTTGAAGCCCGGGAACAGGGCCGCAATGTCCGCGCTGCCCCAACGGGTCGGATCACGGACATAATCGGCTTGCGTCGCTTCGGCCACAATGGCCGAGCTTTGCGCCAATGACGGCGTGGCGATGCTCGCCGCCGCCGCGCCTACGGCCAAGGCTTGCACCAAACCGCGACGGCTCAAACGCTCTTCGGATTGTTCGGATTGAGGATGCGTGCTCATTTCGGCCCCCTTCATCTGCGCGTTGGCGGTGAAGCTTTCCAAGAACTGAGGAAGGGACCCTACCGCCAGTCGGGAACACGCATCAATGCTAAGCGGTCAATCTTTGGCCGGCTCACCGAGCAGGACGTTCCATCACCCCAAGCTCGGCGATGGCGCGTCGGGCGCGCCGCTGCTGTGAAAGACCCACGCCGGTCCCTTCAACCTTGAGACCGGCGTTTGGCGCCGCGAGCCCTAGGGGCCGCGAGACCATCCGGGCGCGAGGAGTTTAGATGAACATCGCGTCGGTTATGGTTCCGTCGCGAGCCACCTTCCACGGCTGAATGGCATTGAAATGAATGGCGCGGGGACGTTCGGGCTTCGTCCAGTCCTCTATTGGGATCTGCCAGTGCTTGCCCAATTCCGCCACCGTCGGCTGAACGTCACCGGTTTCATCCGTGCAGCGAGACTGAATTATGGCTTCTTGTCCGTCCCAAGCCCAGTCGTAAGTGAATCTTGTATGCGCCTTCGTATGCACGGGCCCCTGAATCTTCGCGTCCCTCCAGTTCTTGCCGCCGTCGGTGGAGACTTCGACTTTGCTGATCCTGCCCGCACCGGACCAAGCCAAGCCGGTGATCTGGACATAGCCCTTGCGCATTTCCATTCCGGCTGAGGGGCGCGTGATCAAGGATTTCGGGGCCCACTCGAAATGGTACCAGCGTGCCTTGCCGCCCAGATCGTTTCTGGAGACGGAGTGATTCATGCTTTCGTTCCAGGTGTTGTAGGGCTCGTCCCCGACCTTGATGTGTTTCAGATACTTCACATTGAACGGCCCTTCCCAACCGGGGACGAGCAGGCGAATCGGGTAACCCTGCTCAACGCGCAACGGCTCGCCATTCTGGCCGTAGGCCACGAAACAGTCGTCCAGGGCCTTTCCCAGCGGAAGCGTGTGCGAAAACTTGCCTTGGTCCCCGCCTTCGGAAACCAGCCAGCTCGCCCCTTTTTGCAAGCCGGCCTCGTTCAGCAGCACGGAAAGCGGCACGCCGCTCCATTCGCTGCAACTGGCCATCCCGTGGATGTACTGGACCGGCAACCCCAGGTTCGGATTTTGAGAGCTTCGAGGATTATGGCTCGCGGGAGAACTATTCGCGTGGCACTCGACGAAATGAACCCGGGATACGGAAGGCAGCTGTTTCAGATCCGCCATGGAGAAACTCAAGGGACGGTCCACCATGCCGTGGATGGTGAGGCGATGTTCGTCCGCATCGAGTTGAGGAAACTCGGAGGAGTGCTGTTGCACGAAATGGACCGGGGCCGGGGTGATGATACCCGAATAATCCTGAAGCGGGGTGTAGTGCGTCAGGTGATCCAGGCTGTATCTGGCCCCACGGCGCGGCGGCTCGTTGTGCACGTGCTGCGGCGCTTGCGCCGAAGCGGGCTTGCTCCTCGCGGCCAAACCTGCGCCTGCAACCACGCCAGCCAGCGCAGCCGTTTGCTTCAGGAACCGCCTGCGGTCAGATTTATTGGAATCCATGATTTTCCCCTGTGGTCCCGAATTGCCGATTTGAGCTCTAAACTAGCCCGGATGGCGTCAACGCAACTTTAAAGCTTTGGCCAGAATCACCAGCGTGTCAACCAAAGCCGGCCGCAAATCAGCCGGGCGAGGTCTTCAACATTAAGTCAGCGGCCATCTCGTCGGACAAGATTCCCTGCGAGTAGTAGGCGACGAATTTCCCATCCGGCCCCATGAGATAGACATCGCCCGTATGATCGATGGAGTAGCCCGCTGCGCCTGCCATGAAGCCGTCGAGGTGCGCACGATAATAGACGCGGTAGGCCTTGGCGGTTTTTGCGATCTCTTCGTCGGTACCCGTCAAACCAACGAAATTGGGGCGGGTGGATGGCTGGCTCGCGTCGAACGATGAAAGATAGGATTTGAGTTTGTCCGGGGTGTCGCGTTTGGGATCGACAGTAATGAAAATCGGCACGATGCGATTGGCAAGGGCGCCGAGCTTGTCGAGCGCCTCCTTTTCCACCGCGAGCGTCGTCGGGCAAACATCCGGACAGTAGGTATATCCGAAGAATATCAGCATATATTTTCCGCGGAAATCCATGTCCGTGCGACGCATGCCATATTGATCGGTAAGCGAAAACGAGCCGCCGAACTCGCCCGGCACTGGTTCCGGCGTCTGTGTTTCCTCGTACTCGCTTGGGAGGGTGTTCCGCGTCGCCGTTTCGCCTTGCGAACGTGAACCGCTGATGCGCCAAAATGCGCCCGCGGTCACAACAGCGAGAATTACAACAACAGAGAGAACGGTGAGGGGAACGCGCTTCATTCGATATTCACCGGATGACCATTGATCGCTCTGAACGATAGCATGTTGCCCGGAGATTTTTCTCGCCGAGAGCAGCGTCGTAGCGACGATCGAGACGGGAGTCCTGGTGCCGGGAGAGCATCAGAACCGGCGGCCGCAAGGCATCGTCACCTAAGTCCGATGCAGGCGGCCGCTCGCCCTCAGTACCAGCTGGGTTTCTTCTCCGGCGGATAGACCGGCTTTGCCGGAACGAAGCCGTTCTTGTTCGGCATTTCGACCTTCGGCAGAGTCTTCTCGTCCATCACGTCGTTTTCGTTGATGATGCCGTTGCGGTAGTACAGGAACGCGACCAGCGCGTAGACTTCGTTGGGCTTGAGCGATCCCGGATTGCTGGCCGGCATCGCGCGGTTGATATAGTCCCAGGCGATCGTCGGATACGGGAAGTAGCTCGGACCGTCCTTTTCGACACCATAGAAAGGACCGCGGAAAGGCTTGCCGGGGCTGCCCGCCACCAGATGGTGGGTGATCCCGTTTTCGCCATTCTTCCCGTGGCATACCTCGCAGCGCTGCGCAAAAATCACCGCGCCTTCCTTAGAGGTCCCACGCCCAACAGGAAGTTCCTTTCCCTCCGGACCAATCATGTGGTCGAAGTTTTGGATTTCTGCCTGACTTAAGGGCGTGCCCACATTGGGAAAGGAGCGCTGCGCCGCAAGCACCGCCACAGGGGCGGCGAGAACCATCATCGGAACGAGGAGTTTAAGCGAACATCGCATCGGAAATGCTCCCATCGCGAGCGACCTTCCAGGGCTGAATGGCATTCATGTGAATAGCACGGGGGCGTTCGGGCTTCGTCCAATCCGCTAACTGCATGCCCCAGTGTTGCGTCAATTCGGCGAGTGAGGGCTGAACGTCGCCCGTTTCGTCCGTGCAACGAGACTGAAGCATGGCCTCTTGTCCGTCCCAAGCCCAGTCATAGGTGAACCTGGTATGCGCCTTTGAGTGCACCGGCCCCTGGATCTTCGCTTCCTTCCAAGTCTTGCCGTCGGTCGTTACTTCGACCTTGCTAACCCTGCCCGCACCGGACCAAGCCAGACCGGTAATCTGGACATAGCCCTTGCGCATTTCCATTCCGGCTGAGGGGCGCGTGATCACCGATTTCGGACCCCATTGGAAATGGTACCAGCGCGCCTTGCCGCCCAGATCGGGTCTGGAGACGGAGTGATTCATGCTTTCGTTCGAGGTGTTGTAGGGCTCGTCCACGACCTTGATGTGTTTCAGATACTTCACGTTGTGGGGACCTTCCCAACCGGGGACTATCATCCGAATTGGGTAACCCTGCTCAATGCGCAATACATCGCCATTCTGGCCATAGGCCACGAAGCAGTCGTCCATCGCCTTTCCCAGCGGAAGCGTGTGACTGAACTTGCCCTGGTCGCCGCCTTCCATAACCAGCCAGCTCGCCTCTTTGTGCACGCCGGCCTCGTTCAACAGCACGGAAAGCGGCACGCCGCTCCATTCGCTGCAGCTGGCCATGCCGTGGATGTACTGGACCGGCAATCCCATGTTCGGATTTTTCGAATTGTTAGGATTATGGATCTGGGGAGAGCTATTGCCATGGCACTCCACGAAATGAACCCGGGATACGGAAGGCATCTGCTTCAGATCCGCCATGGAGAAGCTCAAAGGACGATCCACCATCCCGTGGATGGTGAGACGATGCTGGTCCGCATCGATTTCGGGAAACTCGGAGGAGTGCTGTTGCACGAAGTGGACCGGGGCCGGCGTGATGATGCCCATATAGTCCTGAAGCGGGGTGTAGTGGGTCAGGTGATCGAGGCTGTATCGGGCCCCGCGGCGCGGCGGCTCATTGTGGACGTGCTGCGGTTGAGCCGAAGCCGGCTGGCCCTTTGCGACCAATCCTGCGCCGGTGGCAACACCGGCCAGCGCCGCCGCTTGTTTCAGGAACCGCCTCCGGTCAGATTTATTGGATTCCATCATTCCCTCCAGTGATCCCGAATTTCCGATTCGCGCCCTACCCAACTTCGCATCCAACCTTATACCGCCCCTGCAGTATCGGTACAATCACCGCTGCCGCTCAGAGGCTGGCCAAATAACGCGCCATCGCGTCCCGATCGGCAGGCGAAATACCCTTCATAATCTGCACCATATCGGCATTGTTGGTCCGTTCACCATCCGCGAAGCGGCGCATCGCCTCGACCAGATATTCATAGGTTTGTCCGGCCAGCCGCGGCGTCGTCACGCCTTCAGCCTGCACGGCGCCCATAAACTTCGCCTCGTGGCAGGACTGACATACAGCGACTCCGCGGGGCGCCGCGGTGGCGGCGGCGTTTGAGTTGCGCGTCGGCCAGGTCTTTTTCGCGATATTCGTCGCTGAAGGCGCCAGTTCCGCCTGCGTGAGGGTTTTTGACATCCACGTCATGACCTCGGCGCTGCGATCTCCATGTTCAAAGTCCCGCAGCTGCTTGAGCAGATAATTCTCCTGCTGACCCCAGATGATCGGAATGCTTGGGCCTTTGGGTACGCCGTTGTCGCCATGGCAGGTATTGCAAACGAGCAATTTGGCGCCGAATTCTCGTTGCGTGGTCGGATCTGGGATGTTCTCAGCGGCACTTGCCCGCGCGGTCAGCGCGGCCATAACGGCCAGAACGCCGAAAACCATCTTTGTACGCATGAATTCCCTCCCTCACCTGGGTGTTGTCGGCGGACTATAGCCTAAGAAACCGGGCGGCGCGGAGTCCTTGTCGCAGACCGCGCCATCCCGATCTCAGTCCGTCGAGCCTCCTGCGCAATAGGTGCAGCCTGCTTCCTGGGCCCGGTTCACGCCCCACGTTCCCGAAGGTAGCACCGTGATGCCTGGGACGATCAGGTTTGCTGTGAATTCCTTCAACGCTTCCTCCGCGGTCACGCCCGCGTTTGGAGCCAGCCGGCCGGCCTGGCCACGCAGCGCAACACCGCACGCGCCCATCACCACTCCTCTGGAGGCCAGACGATCGAGAGTGGCTTGCGGGTTTCCCACCCCAGCCTTCGGCTCGAACCATGGGTTCTTGACGGCGGGCCCTTTCGTTTCCGGGTCGATGATCTTGAAGGTTTCGCCGACCTTATATTTCGCCCAGATCATGCTGTTCAGGGCATAGGGCAGGCCCTGGTGGCGGAAGATCATGACGGCCGTCGCGGACTCGTTCGGTGTGAGGAAGTTGTTTACGAAGCCGAGCGGAAATCCAGCGTTGATGGTGTAAACGTCGAAGAGCTGCTTATGGCGGCCTTTGAGCGCTCCGGGCCAATCCGGGCCGTCCGATGGCGCCGCCTGGGCGCGCGCCGCGGTTGCAAGGCCGAACAGGCCCAGCGCCGACATGGCGGCGATGCCAAAAAAGCTGCGGCGGGGTGTACCATCGGTCGTGTGCTCATTGAGATCGTGCATCCAATCCTCCATCAGGTGCCCTACACACGCCGTCGCGTGGTGGCGCGATGCCGGGATTTCCATTCGGTGAAAAACCGTCCATCCCCCGGTTCGCAATTAGGCCGTTACCATAACATTGTCGCCGGGAAGACTATAAGGGCCTTTCCCCCCGGTTTAGGACTGGTCAGCACAGAATTTTTGCCGGTCCCACCCCAGAAATGTTCCGAAGTTCCGTGTAGGCTGACGGTCTTGAGGGAGAGTTGATCATGAAACACCATCCTGACCGCCGCATCGCACTCTTGGGAATTGGCGTAGCGGCGGGCGCCGCGGCGCTGGGGAGCACCTCCGCCAACGCCGCGAAAGCATCGGGGGCATGGATGCCGCAGGGCGCGCGGACTTTGAAGGCACTCCACGATAAACTGAACGCCGCGCCGCGCCGCCGCGATTTCAAAACCGTGCCGATGACCCTCGAAAACGAGGATTATTGGGATCATGAGGCCCTCGCGGAACTCCTCGCTTACCGCGGCGGTCCGAAGCAGATCTGGGACAACAAGGACCTTGCCGGCCCCTGGCTGAACTTGATGCGCAATAACCTGAACGTCCAGATTTACTCCTTTAAGCGTCCCGATTTTCTGATCCTCTCGGCCACCCAC
>DASQIQ010000207.1:0-2482 GCA_035631495.1 Micropepsaceae bacterium | reverse complement strand
CCGGCAGTGCTTTTCACACTTTCGTGTTTGCAGCCATGATCGCGGCGCTCATCGCCTTCTCGACAATGATCGACGTGCAATACACGCCGGTTCCCGCCGGCGGCATTTCCATTCCAGTGAGGCCCTCGCCGTCGCGGATATTTCGCCGCCTGATCCAATTGCCCGATTTTTCATTCTGGCCGGGGGCGAGCGATACCGCTGCGGCCAACGAAGAGAGCGCAATGAGCCCCAAAGCGCTCATGGATCGCTGGCAACCGTTGATCAGCGAAGCATCGAAGCGTTTCGCCGTGCCGGAGAATTGGATCCGAGCCGTGATGCGCATCGAGAGCGGCGGGCGCACGGTCCTATTCGGCAGACCCATTACGTCTGGCGCCGGCGCTATGGGTCTCATGCAACTCATGGGCGACACCTATAATGAGATGCGCGCACGCAATGGTCTGGGGACCGATCCGTATGATGCGCGCGACAACATCATGGCGGGCGCCGCCTATCTCCGCGAACTGTACATGAAGTATGGCTATCCGCGTTTGTTCGCCGCCTACAATGCCGGTCCCGGGCGGCTCGAGGAGCATTTGCATAGCGGCCACGCTTTGCCGGCCGAAACGCGCACCTATGTGCGCCTGGCGACAGATGGCGCCGTCCCTGCCTCCTTCGGCGCGGCGAAACCCCTCACAAAGAAAGGCGCGAAGACGCGCATCGCAGCCGTCTATCTGCCCGCTTCTTGAACCGCGCCGTCACGGCACCAGATCGGCGGCGCGAGAGACGATCGGCGCAGGCGCGCTATAGGCTGTCTTCAGCAGCTGTTCGATTTCATCGCCCGTAAGCGGGTCGACCTCCATCTGCAGTCTTTTTGCGTCGGCCAGGAATTCCGGATCCTTGAGCGTCGCATCGAACGCCTGACGCAACAGCGCAATGCGCTCGGCCGGAACGCCGGGGGGCGCCGCGAAAGGCCGTCCCATTTCTTGCCGGATCAGGATGAGCTCCAGAATTTTTCTGTTCTCCGGATTCGATATGAGATCGATGGCGCTCGGCACGTTCGGCAGATCGGGGAATTTCGTCAGGCCGATCTGCAGCAGGATGTTGATCTTATGATCCCGAAACCATTCCGGCCGTGCCGCCTTGAGCGTGGTATAGGAAAGGCCGCACACGCCTTCGACCTCGCCGCGTTCCATTGCCAGGGTGACGTCGGAATCGGGATAGCCGCTCACGACCTTGAATTTCGTGCCAAGAAGGGCGTTGGTGATTTTGGGCATCATCACCGAATTGCTCGTGGCGCCCGATGCACTGACAATGACTTGGCGCTGCTGCGCCTGCGCAATCGTCGTGACCGGGCTCGTATGCCAGGTGACGCAGACATTCATCAGCTTGCCGATACTGCCGAGCCAACCAAACTTCAGCGGCTCGAAACGGCCGCTGAATTTCTTGAATAGCGGGTCCAAGGCGATGCCGTTGCTCAAAGCCGCGAAGGTCAGCCCGTCATGTGGCGCATTGTTGTAGAGCGTGCTGGCTCCAACCAGGCCCCCCGCGCCCGGCAGATTCTTGGGAACGATCACGGGATTGCCGGGAATGTGCCTCGTCATGTGACGGGCGAGCGTGCGGGCATAGGTGTCGTAGCCTCCACCGGCGGGGCCCGCGACCAGCATGGTGATCTGCTTGCCTTGGTAGAAATTCTGCGTTGCTTGCGCCAAGCCCTTTTCGGACCAGCACATCGCCGCCATCATAGTCGCGCCCGTGAAAATAACCCCGAATGCGACCGCCCTATCCTTCGCCGCCATCCACGCCGCCATTGTTCGTCAAACGAGTCTAACCGCCGAAACCTTCGGCGAACAGGGATGCACGCTAGAGTCAGCCTGGCATCTCAATGAGATTAACCCACCGATGAAGCCAAGGCAGACGGTTCAGGGGATGGGTGCTAGGGTCTCGGTGACGCGAAACAGCCGGCTGGCATTGATGAATCGGATCACGTCTTTCCTCGTCAGCGCGGGAATCGTGCTCGCGCCGCTGCCTGCGATGGCGGCGGACATTGGCCCCTTAGCTGCCGGCGGGGCCGCCGGCGTCCATCAGGCGCAGGCCGAAAATTATACGCCCGTGTTCTGGCTAGCGGGCGCTGGCGCCCTGGTGGCGCTCGGCACCATGCTCGTCATGAACAACAATGGCGGGGCCATTGTTTCAGGAACACTCGCGCCCGGCGGCAATGCGGCGGCGTCCGGGCAGGGCTCGAATGCTCTAGGCGCCATGAACGGCGGTAGCCAAAGCGGTAGCGCCGACAGCAGCGGTAGTAGTGCCGCCCTCTTCATCGTAAATTCGGGCGGCTCTCCCGCAATCGTGGTTGTTACGACGACCACCACGGCCACCGGAACCCAGTAAGCGACCGCAAATTGTTCGGCTGACGCTGGCTAAACCTGCCAGGGTAGAATCACGCGATCCTAAAGATTGAAGGAATGCTCGAGCGCGGGCTGGGGGCTTTAGGCTGCCCACCAGA
>DASQIQ010000206.1:0-2037 GCA_035631495.1 Micropepsaceae bacterium | reverse complement strand
TTCACCACGGGCCCGGTCTGGCCCACGGCCATCCGGGCTGCCTTCATGGCAGCTGCGGTTGCCGGAAAATTCGCGTTGCCTATCACGCCAAAGAGCGGCTTCTTGATCATGTCGGCCGCCTTTACGTAATCTTGCGCGGTTGGCAACCCGATCCAGATAAGGTCGGCACCGGCTTCGGCGTAGGCGGCGGCCCGATCCAGCATTTCGGTGTAGGATTTGTTTGGGGTCGGAGCGAGGCAGCGCGCAACAAGAACCATATCGTTGCGCGCATCAGCCGCGGCATGAATATTGTCGATCATCCGGGCCTTGGGTAAGACACCCGGAACGGTATAGGCGGTGGCGCGGTTGATCGGCATCCGATCGTCAAATGCCGCGCAGGCGATGCCGCCTCTCTCGGCCTGCTTCGCGAAGCGGTAAACGTTCAAGGGAGTGGCGCCGAAATCGTCCACATCCGCGACCACCGGAATATCCACGTTCGCGGCGATGATGCTGTCATACTCGATGATCTCGGACACCGTGACGAGCGCTTGGTCCGGCACCGCGAGCAATTCCGAGTTGGTGGCGCTGCTGCCGACAAATACGCCTTTGAATCCGCGAACTTCGATCAGACGAGCCGTCAGGACATCGTAAGCGTTGGCGCAGATCAGTGGCTCCGGCCCATTCATAAGCGCGCGAAAACGTGCACCCATGGTTCTCGGCGTCGCCTGGGGCGCAGGAGCAGCCGCCGCCTGCGGCGCAGCAGCTGCCATCAATCCTGTCGCCGCCAGACCGGCCGCTTGCACAAACTCGCGTCTATTCGTTTTGTCAGACATGGTCGCTCCCCGAAGCTTGTGGTCATCCCGTTAAACTGGAGCGGACTATAGCGAGTTTCTCAAACGCGGCGAAGCCAATGCGCCGCATCCGGGGAATGGCGGCTAAGACGCCACTTTGTCGAGGAATTCGAGAATCCGCGCCGGCGCGTTGTCCCCGGTCTGACTGGCGACCGGGACGTCCCAATATTCCGCTCTTGGCAAGCATTCCTCGAGATAGCGCGCCGCGGACGTCGCATGCGAGGCGTCATGTCCTGGGATGATGAGGGCAGGGATGCTGGAACCCAGCATATCCTCCGGCTCCGCGCCCGGCGCCGTGTCGCGGTCGAGCAGCGTGCGCGCCATGCCGGTCACGATCAGTTTGTATTTTTCCACATCCTGCCTGGCATAGGATTCGGCAAAGGCGCGATCCGTGCGGATCACCGATGCCCAAGGTCCGCCGCGCGGATCCTCGCCGAAGCTCTTGCCGGATGCGCTCGCCAGTTCGACGACGCGTTCCAACCCGTGGCCCTGCACATAGGCCAGATGGATGGCAAAGCGCTGATGGCCGCTGATGCGGTATTTGGCTCCGCCCACCGGCCACCACAGGATCATGCTCAGCGTGGCCTCGGGGTAGGCGATGCCAAACGCCGTCACGGGACAGCACCCCATGCAGCCGCCCATGATGTGCGCGCGTTTGATGGAGAGATGTTCCAGCAACCCTTTTCCTTGCGCCACATAATGGGCCCAGGTCAGCCGCTCGACCCGTCCGCCCGATTGGCCGCTCTCGCGCCGGTCGAAGAGGATGCAGCTGTATGTCTTGGGAAGATGGTCGAGCAGCTTGACGGTTTTGTAGACGCCCTGCGTCGACCATTTCTCCACCGTCGCATCGAAGCCGCCCGGCGCATACATCAGCAGCGGCGGCCCCGAGCCGATCACCTCATAGCGCGTGTTTATGCCGTCGATGACCGCAAACGTCATGCGCTTTGTGATGCCCCTTCTAGCGGCTGACCATGAAGCGCTGCACGCGCTTTCCGGTGTCGACTTCTCCGGTATAGACGTTGCCCCGTGAATCCGTCGCCACCATGTGCACCCAGTGCAGACCGCCGCCGCTATGTCCGGCGAAGCCGAAATGGCCGATCGTCTTGCCATCGGCGCGGTTCACGATCCAGATCACGTTGTTCATGATGTCGGAGACGTAGAGATAACGCTGATCGGGAAGCGGCGAGAGCGCCATCCCGCCGGTCGA
>DASQIQ010000205.1:0-8361 GCA_035631495.1 Micropepsaceae bacterium | reverse complement strand
CCTTCCAATACAGCAAGGACGTTCAGACGCCCGAAAACATCGCCAAGGCCGCGGGAGGTCCAACCTATCCAAGCGGCCATAGCACCAGCGGCGCCGAAGTTGCGCTGATCCTTGGCATGATGGTGCCCGAGAAGCGCGAAGCCCTTTATGAGCGCGGTTGGGAATTTGGCATCAATCGGATCACCAGCGGGGCGGCCTATCCGTCCGACTTCGAAGGCGGCCATATCGCCGCCACGCTGGCGGTTCAGGCGATGATGAAGAATCCCGAGTTCCGCGCCGATTTCGACACCGTCAAGGCCGAAGTCCGCAAAGGCCTTGGCCTGAGCTGACAAGCGGCTGACCATCCTCGTCTTTCGAGGGATAACCCATGCGCAAGCTGTTCCTCCTGCCGGCGTTGCTTTTTGTTCTGGAAGCGACGCCGGCGCTCTCTTTGTCGGATACACCCTATCTCGCGCCGGGGGCGTTCGACGCCGTGAACCTGCTCCCTCCGCCGCCGGAGCCCAACTCTCCGGAGCAAAAAAGGGACGTTGAGCGCGTCCTGCAAACCCAAAGGGCAAGCACGCCCGAGCGCATGCGGCTCGCAGAGGCCGACGCCAGAGTGGACCTCATCCGCTTCGCGGACGTGCTGGGGCCCAATTTCGTGCCGGACAAGATGCCTGGGGTGGCCGCGTTCTTCCGCAAAGTGGCGCGCGAGACCGGCTCGGTGGTTGGGATCGCCAAGGATTGCTGGGAACGGCCGCGGCCGTTCGTGGTCGATGCCCAGATTCACCCGCCAAGCCAGATGCAGCAGGGAACCGCCGTCGCGCCCGGTACGGTGGCGCAGAATAACGCGCCGCATGGCCCTGGCTCGCCCTGTCTTCCCGCCGGGCCGACCCCCGCATTTTCCTATTCCTACCCCAGCGGCCATTCGACCTTTGGCGCCGTCACGGGAATTCTGCTTGCCAATATGGTGCCCGAGAAGCGTCGCGAGCTCTTTGCGCGCGCCTGGGATTACGGCGAAAGCCGCGTGGTCGGCGGCGTCCATTTTCCCACGGACGTCGAATCAGGCAGAATCGAAGCCACGGCGATGGTCGCATTGATGATGCAGAACGCCGAATTCAGAGCCGATCTTGCCGCGGCCCGAGCGGAACTACGAAGGAGTCTCGGGCTTTCTCAATGATGTCATGCCCTTGTCCACTTGTAAGGCCGCGTCTGCTGCCGTCGCGAGGGATGACGCGGCAGGGCGTCTTACAAGGACGCAAGGATGAGGGTCAAAATTCAGCCATCATTGAATGGGTTCACTAGAAGCCGATCATTCCGTTCGTTCCGAAAAGAGGAGAAGCGCGATCTCGCCGCTTACGCGCTCATTCAGACCAGCCCAAAAGGGATAATGATGACGGGTTTGCGCTTTGTCGCCGCAGCGTTGTTGGCGTTCGTCCTCTGCCTTGCATGGGACGGAGGCAGCCATTCGGCATTCGCTCAATTCCAGCGTGCGGCCCCGGTGCAAGGAAGGCCACCCGTAGCCGCGCCTTCCGGAGCACCCGCGCAAGCCGCGCCCCTGGCGGCCCCGGCGGGCACCGTGGATACCAATCTTGTCGGCTCGCGATCCGAGATTGAAGCGGCGTTCACGCCCGTGGGGCTATTCTTGCGCGCCGATATCGTCGTCAAATTCGTACTTGCCGCCCTGATCCTCGCCTCGTTCTGGTCGTGGGTTCTGATCATCGACAAATGGATCGCCTTCGGCTCGCTGAACCGAAAGGCCAAACGGTTCGAGAAGAATTTCTGGTCAGGCCGTTCGTTGGACGATCTTTATGCCCAGCATGCTCAGCGCTCCGATCAGCCCTTCACGGTCGTATTCGTTGCCGCTCTGCGCGAGTGGAAACGCTCCTTGGAAGGGGGCCCCCCGCGTGAGACGCAGCTCGCCAGCGTCAAGGACCGCGTGGAGAAGGTGATGAGCGTTTCGATCCAGCGCGAAGTGGAAAAGATCGAACGCGGGCTCAGCTATCTTGCCACGGTGGGATCGACTGCGCCCTTTGTCGGCCTGTTTGGGACGGTGTGGGGGATCATGACGGCTTTCCAGGCGATCGCGGCGCGCCAGGACACGACGCTGGCCGTGGTGGCGCCCGGTATCGCGGATGCGCTTTTCGCCACCGCGCTGGGTCTGGTCGCGGCGATCCCCGCGGTTGTCGCCTACAATCGTTTTGTCAATGAACTCGGACGCTACACCGTGCGTCTCGAATCCTTCGCCGATGAATTCTCGACCTTTCTATCGCGCCAACTCGACGAGAGATCGCGCTGATGCCGTCCGTCCTCAACAATCCACGATCTGCCCGCGGGCAACGCGGCAGACGGGGGCGTCCGATGTCGGAGATCAATGTCACGCCCTTTGTGGACGTGATGCTGGTCCTGCTCATCGTTTTCATGGTGACGGCGCCGCTGCTCACCGTCGGGGTTCCGGTCGACTTGCCGCAGACGCGCGCCAAGTCCTTGGGCGAGGACCGCGAGCCGCTCGCCGTCAGCATTGACAAGGGCGGCATGATCTTTCTGCAGAACACCCCTGTGGGAATCGACGATCTGGTTTCCAAGCTGATGGCGATTTCGAACAATGGTTACAATCAGCGCATCTTCGTGCGCGGCGACAAGACCGTAGATTACGGCAAGGTCATGGAGGTTATGGGTCTCCTGAATTCGGCAGGTTTCACGCGGATCGGCCTGGTGACCGATGCCCCAAAAAAGCCGCCAGGACGTTGAAAGCTCGTCTTAAGGACCCCGCGCCACACTAGTGTGGCGAATCCGAAATTCGCAATAGTTTGGGCAACGCGCTGGGCGAATTTCGGATTTCAAAGCCACACTAGCAATCTATTGATTCTAGTGTGGTTCTCGAATTTGGAGTTCCCAAATGCGGATGCCATGTTGTTATGAGGAACTTCAAATTCACCACACTGGCGCAGGATGAGGAAGATTCGGGCGTGACGGCATGATGAAGCGAAGCATGATCGCGTCGGGCGTGCTGCATGTGATGGTGATTGCGGCAGCGACGGTTGCCTGGCCGCATGCGATCGAGCAATCCGAGGAAATCCCTTCCGTCGTGCCGGTCGATTTGGTCACAATTGCCGATGTAACCAACATCGCGCCCTCCGCCCAGGAAACTCCAAAAGCCGAAACCCCACCCGAACCAACGCCCCCGCAACCCCAGGCCGCGGCTCCGCCGCCGCCCCAGGCGGAAGTTGCGCCTCCCGAGCCAGACAAGCCGTCTCCGCCCAAGGAAGAGCAAAAAAACGCCTCTGCTCCTCCAAATCCGGTGCGGCCGCGGCGCAAGCCCGCGCCCGACCAACAGAAATTCGATGTCGATACCGTGCTCGCTTTGCTCGACAAACGGGCTCCCAAGCCGCCCCCGGCCCCGCCTCCTCCGCCCAATGCGAAACCCGCCGAGACCACGGTCAAGGGCCTGGGGGCCCAGGATGCCTTCACGATGGATCTCAAGGACGCGCTGCTGGCCCAGATGCGGGAGTGCTGGAACGTTCCGGTCGGCGCACCCAACCCGGAGCAACTGATCGTGCAGGTGCGCGTTTTTCTGGCACAGGACGGCAGCTTGGCGCAGCCACCCTCGCTGGAACCCGCGTCCCGTGCCGCGGCGGCTGCGAATCCTTACATGCGCACGGCAGCCGAGGCGGCGTTGCGCGCGGTGAGTGTCTGCGAACCCTATAAGCGTCTGCCGCCGAACAAATATGATGCGTGGCGGGAGATTGTCATGACATTTGACCCCAGCAAAATGATTGGCCGTTAGGACTGAGAATGATGGCAAGACACGAAAGATTTTCCCATTTCCGGCGCCACCTGACATTCGCCGCGGTTCTCGCTCTCGGCTTCGTGCTGGCGGGATTTCCAGGCGCCCAAGCCGCGCTGCAAGTCCGGGTCGATCAGGGCGTCACCGAGCCCATTCCATTGGCCATTCCCGATTTCCTGGGCGCGGGGCAGTCGGGCAAGGATGTCGCGACGGTGGTGCGAGCCGATCTGGAACGTTCCGGGCTATTTCGCTCGCTCAATCCAGCCTCCTTCATCGAGAAGATCACCGACATCAACACGCCGCCGCGCTTTGGGGACTGGCGCACGATCCAGGCCCAGGGCCTGGTCACCGGCCAGTCCTCTCTGCAACCCGATGGCCGCTTGAAGGTCGATTTCCGCCTATGGGATATATTCGGCGAAAGCCAGATGGTCGGGCTGCAATTTACGACCACGCCGGAGAACTGGCGGCGCATCGCCCATCTCGTTTCCGACTCCATTTATGAGCGCATTACCGGCGAGAAGGGCTATTTCGACACCAGAATCGTGTTCATCTCCGAATCCGGCCCCAAGCTCAACCGGCGCAAGCGCCTGGCGGTCATGGACCAGGACGGCGCCAATCCGGTGTTCCTTACCCAGGGCGATTATTTGGTGCTCACCCCACGCTTCAACCCGACCGCCCAGATGATCGCCTATATGTCCTATATCCAGAACCGGCCACGCGTTTATCTCTTCGACCTCGAAACCGGGCGTCAGGAAGTGCTTGGGAATTTCCCCAACATGACATTTTCTCCACGCTTTTCGCCCGATGGCAAAAGCGTCGTTATGGCCCTCGAGACCAACGGGAATTCGGAAATCTACATAATGGATCTGGCGACCAGGACCTCCAAGCGCCTGACCAACGATCCGGCTATCGATACCGCCCCGTCCTTCTCGCCCGACGGCAAGCAGATCACTTTCGAGTCCAACCGCGGCGGCTCGCAGCAGGTGTACGTCATGAATGCCGATGGTTCGAATGTGCACCGCATCAGTTTCGGGCAGGGCAAGAATGGGACCCCGGTTTGGAGCCCGCGCGGCGACCTGATCGCCTTTACCAAGATCACCCCGGACTATTTCGGCGTGGGGGTGATGCGCCCCGACGGGTCGGGCGAAAGGCTCCTCACGCATGGTTGGCAAGACGAAGGTCCGAGCTGGGCCCCCAATGGTCGCGTTATCATGTTCACGCGGACCTTGCAGGCGGGCGCCGGCGGCGTCGGGGCCGGTTCACAGATCTGGTCCGTCGACATTACAGGGCGCAACGAGCGTCGGGTGCTTTCGCCAGGCGATGCCTCAGATCCGGCATGGTCGCCCTTGATACAGTGAGCCCCATCTCGTAATTTTGTTCTATTAACCAAGCAGATTTGGTTTCGAAAAAAAATCGTTGGGGGACCATTACCCTAGAAAGCGCAAATCGCCAGGGGCGTTCCTTGCGCATAACGGAGGTGCATTGAAATGTTCACACGAACCAGCAGCGCAAAACTGGCGAGTCTTTCTTTGGTTTTCTTTTTGGTAGCGGCTTGCAGCGGAGAAAAAATGATGCCGCCACCCGCGGCCATGCCGCCGCCGCCGCCGCCGGCCGCTGCTCCGCCTCCTCCTCCGCCTCCTCCGCCGCCGCCGGCAAGACCGCCTGCACCGGTGCAGCAATCCATCGTACCTGGCAGTCTGCAGGACTTTCAGGTGAATGTCGGCGACAGAGTATTTTTCGCCTATGACAAATCGGATCTCGATGATCGTGCACGCGGTGTGTTGCAGAAACAGGCCGCGTGGCTGCAACGTTTCGGGGCGGTGATCCTGATTCTGGAAGGGCATGCCGACGAGCGCGGCACGCGCGAGTACAATCTGGCGCTGGGCGCGCGCCGGGCGCAAACGGTGAAGGATTATCTCGCGAGCCTCGGGGTTTCGGGGGCGCGACTGGAGACCATCTCCTACGGCAAGGAACGTCCGGTTTGCGTCGAGTCGAACGAAGGCTGCTGGGCGCAGAACCGGCGCGGTGTTTCAACGATCAAGAGTGGCGCTGTTTCCTGAATTCAAGCGTTAACGTCGCGGTATCGGACATCAGAGATTTCTGGTGTCCGATCCCGCATATTTGCGATTCCCGTTAAGCCCTAATTCCACCAAGTTTTGGGATAGAATGAACGAATCGGTTTTTCAGCAGCGATGAGGCGATCCGATGAAAGCGATAAGCGGAAGGTGGATGAAAGCCGGCGCAGCTTTAATCGCGGTGGTCGGCTTTCTCGCCGAAGTGCACTCGGCCACGGCGCAGGCGACGCAGACGATCGACTCGCGAGAACTCATCCAACGCTTGCAGCGACTCGAGCGCGACATGCGCGACCTGCAAGCCGAGACTTTCCGCAAGGCGCCTGGTGACCGCACGGCTCCGCCTGCACCTGCGGCGAATCCGAATCCGAATCCAAATCCGACGCCGACTCCGCCGACGCCCCCCGAATCACAAGCTGCGATGCCGGATTTGAATCCGATTTTGCGGCAGATGGGCGAGCTCGAGGAGGGCCTTGGCCGATTGACCGGACAAATGGAAGAGCTCGGTCATCAGGTCGATCTGCTTTCGCAAAAGACCGACCGTCTGCAAAAGCAGATGGATTTCCAGGCCGAACAGACGCGTGCAGCAGCCGCGCTTATGCCGCCTGCGCAACCCTCCGATGCCGGCAACGAACTGGCTTCGGTCAATCCGGATCCCGCTGCGCCGACCTTGCGCGGTGCTCCGCCGGCGAATCTGGGTCAGATACCGGCCGGCACGCCCGCGCCTGCGCCAGTGAACAGGCCCACCGATGCCAAGCGTCAATTTGATGATGCCATGAATCTCTTGTCGCGCGCGCAATATGACAAAGCGAAAGACGCCTTCCGCGCGTTCGCCGACGCGCACCCCGACGAAGAACGCGCCTCCGATGCGCTATATTGGACGGGCGACATCGCCTATTCTGCGAAAAAGGATTACCCCGAGGCGGCACGCGATTTTGCCGAGCTGTTGAAGAAATATCCCAAGGCTCAGCGGGCCCCTGAAGGCATGCTGAAACTCGGCCTGGCGCTGTTCGAACTCGGCCAGATGAAGGAAGGCTGTGCCGCACTTGTCGCGCTCCCCGCAAAATATCCCGAAGCCGCGCCAACCATCGCGACGCGGGCGCGTGCCGAGCGCACCAACAACAAGTGCCGCTAGCAACGTCCCCGCCTCAGAGCGCGATTTAACCGCGCGGTTTTTTCTCGCTCTCAAACGGCTTGGCTTTACGCCGAACGCGCGAGCGGCGATTGCCGTCTCGGGCGGCGGCGATTCCATCGCGTTGATGCACTTGTTCGCCGATTGGTGTGAACGAACACGCGCCGTTCCCCCCGTTATTCTCATCGTCGATCACGCGTTGCGCGATGGCTCGAAGGACGAAGC
The DNA here is from genome assembly GCA_035631495.1 of Micropepsaceae bacterium. Taxonomy (GTDB): domain Bacteria; phylum Pseudomonadota; class Alphaproteobacteria; order Micropepsales; family Micropepsaceae; genus CAIYRG01. The sequence continues at coordinate 1,166 of DASQIQ010000205.1, read as the reverse complement.
CGCGAAAGTCAAAGCCTGGGGGCATGCGAAAGGCTTCGAGGCCCATATTCTTTCCTGGAAGGGGCGCAAGCCGGTTTCCGGCATCGAAGGCAAGGCGCGCGAAATCCGCTATGGCCTGCTGGGCGGATGGTGCGCCGCCCATGACGTGCCCAATCTTTTCGTCGCGCATACGCTGGACGATCAGGCCGAAACCTTCCTGCTCCGGCTTGGACGTGGCAGTGGCGTCGACGGCCTGTCGGCGATGAAGCCGCGAGCTGCGTTTCCTATGGTTGGAATTGCGAACGTAGAGGTCTTGCGTCCTTTGCTGGAGATCGGACGGGCGGAGTTGCGTGGCTATCTGACGGCGCGCGGAACGCCCTGGCTTGAAGACCCCATGAACGAGGATTCGCGTTTTTCCCGGGCGCGATTGCGCAAGGCTCTGCCCATGCTTGAAGCGGCCGGGATTTCTGCGCGGCGAATCGCGGAGGCAGCAGGCCATCTCGCTCGCGCGCGCGAAGCGCTTGAGTCGGCGACACAGGCCTTTCTCGCTACCCATGCGAGGCTGGAGAATCCGGATTTTGCGCTGCTCGATGCCTCGGCTCTCGCCCGGACGAATCGCGAGACCGGGCTGAGGGCGCTCTCGGCGCTGCTGCTGGCGGTGGCGGGGAAGGTCTACCGGCCCCGTTTCGAGCGCCTGGAACCCTTGTTCGATTCGATTATTGACAGAACCTTTGCCGGCGCGCGCACGCTTTCAGGCTGCCGGATTGGGCGCGCCCCCAAGGCGCAAGCGGTTTTCGGCCCCGAGACGCTGCTGATTGCTCGCGAATCGCCCCGCAAGGCCAAGACCGTCAGCGATCACAAAAAATGGTCAGGCTGAGGTTTTCTTGGGGAAACTGGTCCAATCGCAAACCAGGGCTGGTATATTTGCCCCAGAAAGGGCGCATTCAGGCCGTCTCATGCAATTCTTAACGGTTTCCTGACTGGCAAGAGCGTATCTTAGTACCTATCTGTTGGACGAATATCCGTGCATCGGCGTTATTCTCAGCGACGACAGGCCCGGGGAAGAGGTCGGCCGTGAATAATTTCCGCAATCTGGCACTTTGGATCATCATCGCGCTGCTGCTGGTGGCGTTGTTCAATCTCTTTCAGGGGCCGGCGCAACGCCAGGGCCGCGCTCCCATTTCGTT
>DASQIQ010000204.1:0-6895 GCA_035631495.1 Micropepsaceae bacterium | reverse complement strand
CGCCGCGTTCGCCGCATAGGTCAGCGTCGCCGGATCGATGGTCAGCGCGGTCGCATTGCCGGCTGCCTGCACGAAATTGTAATTGCCGTTATTGGCCGTGAGGCCCGAGCCGTTGATCGCGTAGCTTCCGACTTTGCTCGTAGGCGTCGCCGGGCTGGTAAAGGCCAGCGTACCGCCCGTCGCCGTCGCCTGCGTCTCGCCATTGACGAAGCCGGTAAGAGTTCCCGAGAAAACAGGATTGGCCGAACCATAGGTCCGGTTTGTCGATTGCGCCGCATAGGTCAGCGTCGCCGGATCGATGTGCAGGGTGCCGTTCGCAAATTGGAAGCTGTAATTGAAATCGGACGCGAGCGTGCCGAGCGCCGCGACAATCGCGTAATCGCCGACAGCGGAATTTGCTGTCGCCGCCGTGCCGAGCAAAGGCGCACCGCTGACCGCTCCGGCAAGCGTATCTCCTCCCACAAGGCCCGTGATGGTCGCGGTCAGTGCCGGGTTCGCGCTTCCGTAAGTCCTGAGCTTGTTATCGGGTGTGATGGTCAGTGTCGGCGCGAGCGCGTAGACGAAGCGATTGCCGGCGGCGGCGATCTGCGCGTAGCTGCCGGAGGGAAAATCGAAGGCTCGATTGTAGAATGGAGAAGCGCTGAGCCCGCCGGCACTATTGTTCGTAGGATCGTTCAAGAAAGCAAGCCAGCGCCCGCCGCCAGAAACGTCCAGGGCTGTGCCGCCGGCCTGATTGATGAAATCGCCTCCGGCCGCAAGGACAAGCGCATCGCCGCTCCCGTCAGCGCGGATGGAAGCGCCACTCGCGAGGGTTAGGTTTCCTCCGGAGGTTACGAGGACGGTACCCCCGGTCGTGCCTGCGCTGTTGCCGATCTGGGCAAAGCCAGCAGGGCTTCCGCCTCCCGTAAGAGTCACGTCTCCGCTCGCCGTGACGGTGATCGTGGCGCTGTTGCCGCCGCCCTGGGCGATTTGAGCGAACGAGCCCACGGTGTTGCCGCCATCGCCGCCGCCGCCCACATTGGCGTTGGGATCATAACCGATCTGTGCGTAGCCATTTACCGCTTGCAATGCGAGATCGTGGGCCGCCACCGTCGTGGCTCCCTTCAGGCTCGCCAGCGCGACGCCACCATGGGCGTTGCCTCCGCCAATCAGCACGCTGCCACCATTGCCGCCATATGCTCCCGGCACGGTGAGTACGCTGTCGGGTGCCGTCACGCCGTCCCATCCAGCGACGGCGACGATCGCACCGGCGCCGCTATTCTGGACACTTGCGTTGAACGTGACATTGCGCTTGGCCAAGAAGGTCAGCGAGTTGGCGCTGTTGTAAATTACGGCGCTAGAGACCGTGATGTCGTTGCTTGCTTCCAGCCTGACATTGGTTGCGGCGAGAGCAGCGATGATGGTCCCGGGAGGAATGACGTCGGTGCCGGTAGGATTGGTGCTCAGCGCGTCGATGCCGCCAAGGAGTCCGTTGCGCCCATCGGTTAGGACATTGATATTCAGTGGGTCGAGCAACCAGGAACCCGTCGCACCGGCAGGCGCAGACGTATCCACATGCGTGCTCTCAGCGACTCGCAAGCCATGGCCTGAGGTTTCGACTGTGCCGCCATCGCCGCCTCTGGCGCCGCCCTTGGCGCTAATGGAACCGGCAACATTCGTCTCTCCGACCGAATAGATTGCCACGGTTCCGCCATTGCCATGGCCGCCTGCGTCGGCGGCAATGAAGGCATCGCCGACACTCACAGTCTGCGCATTCGGTTCAGGTCCGGCGCCGTGAAGATTGCCGCCTATCAGCACCCTGCCGCCGCCGGCATCGCCCGACGCATCCAGATTCGTTCGGTCCGCAACGGTGACATTGTCTCCGAGCAGCGTGATCGTGCCACCGGTCTCGCCCGCATTCCGGCCCGTTGTCTTCAATGTGCCCGCGACATGGGCCGTTCCGCCTTCGCCCGCATCGAAGACGATCTCGCCGTTTTGCATGAAGGCCGTTGTCGCCTCGACGATGCCGGTCGAGTTGATCACGTTGTTGACCACGCTGCGGGCCGCGCGCGCGGTCAAGAGAATCTTGCCGCCTTGCGCGGTGATGGTCCCGGAATTCGACACCAGCGCCCGCGCGGGCTCGCCGCTAACGTCACTCGGAGTCTCGGAGACCGGCGCGGCAATTGCGAAGCGGATAAGATTGTCGCCGTCGAAATCGACCGAAAATCCGTTGGCTCCGGCGAGAACAATCTTGCCAAGGTTGGCCTCGATGACGCCATCGTTCACAACCTGGGCGCCGGAGAGCACGACCGAGCCACCGGGCGCTGCCGTGATCGAACCCCGATTGACCACCGCCGCGTTGGGATTGCGCGAGGGGACGCCGAAATCATACTTGCCCGCGAGAAAATCCGCGTCGCGCATGTCTGAGGTCGTGGCGATAAGTCCGCCCACATTGATGCGGCTGTCTTTGCCGAAGAGAATTCCGTTGCCATTGATCAGCCACACTTGGCCGTTGGCGAAAAGATTGCCGTTGATGGTGGAGACATCTGTCCCCACAACACGGTTGAGCGTGATCGCTGCGCTGTTCGGCTGCTGGAAAGTGACGTTCGCGCCGGCCCCGATCGAGAAACCCTGCCAGTTGATGAGTGCCTTCTGGCTCGATTGCGTGATAGCCAGGCTGGTTTCGCTCGGCGTGGCAACAACGACTCGGCCCGACACGATAGAGCCGCCCGAAGGAAGGACCGGGGTGGCGCCGCGCGCGAGAGGCGCACCGAGGGCGAGGGCGAGCAGCGGGCTGCCCGCCATTGCGGTCAGCCTTCTACGAATGACTCTTGGATGGCCCCCCTGCATGTTCATCTAGAACCTGATCGCCATGTTCAATAACAGCTTTGTCGCGCGCTTGCCGTCATCGCTTCCCGGAACGGCTGTCAGCGTTTGCGCAACTTCGACGTCGCCGAAAACATTATAGGTCAGCCAGAACCGGACTCCACCCCCGACCGAGTTGATGTGCTGTCCCGGCGACGCGGCATTGTGGACGTCCCAAACCTCTGCCGTATCGAAGAAGGCGTAGGGCTGCAGCGCCTGGATGGGCGACATTGTTAATGCCAGATCGTAGCGAAGCTCGATCGAGCCGCCGAGGCCGCTGTCCCCGGTCAGCGCACCCGGATCATAGCCGCGGCCAAGCTGCGACCCGCCGAACGCGAATTGCTCCCCGGTGAGGAGGGCGTCGGGGGAATACTGGCCCTGGGCCGCAAGTGCCAAACTGAGCGGCCCTTGGATCGGTCGCGTGACGTGAATCTCCCCGGTTAGCTTGGTAAAATCGGTCCGCGCACCGGCGCGCGACAATTGCGGCGAGCCGTTGTCGCTGGCTCCCAAAATCGGAAGCCCTTGGGCAACGTCCAGATTCGCTGCCCAAGCCCCCCCGAGAAATCCATTGCGCAGATAGCTCACGCCAATATCGGCAACGCGCCAGTCGTCGTGGCTGAACGGTGCCCCCAATATGCTCACGCGCGCCGTCTGAACGGTGATGCCTGCCTCGATCACGGCACTCTCAGCGCGCGTGCGCTTCACCGGATAGATAAGCCGGGGGCCCACCGCCCAGGAGTTGGTTAATACGTTGAACGATCTTAGCGTGGAACCCGGTTCGCCGTGCGTAACGGTGCCGATAAGGCTCAAAATGGCGCCCTGTTCGCCCACCGGCTGGCGGTAGCGAAGTTGGCCCTCAATACGTCGGAACGGAGCGGCCTTGGAGGATGTCGTGATGCTGGCATCGAGTTGATCGCTGTCGTCGAAGAGCGAGCTGAATGCCAAATCCCCGGTCGCCGACCAGATTCCCGAGAAATCCGAGCCGCGATTGTCGATGGCAATTCCACCCGATGCGGGAATCTGGGTTACGGTCACCACGAGATCGGACGCGCCCGGCGTGTCCGATGAGGGACGCAACAGCCCGCTTGCCACAACACCGGGCAGGTCGTTGGCCAGGAGCAGCGCCCGCTCCATCGTTTCAAGCCGAAGGGGCTTGGAGTCGAGCGCCGGCTGCAGAAATGTCCGGATGCGTTCGCGAGTTTCCGCATTGCCGCCTTCGACCGAGACGTTCGCGATAAAGCCTTCCACCACATTGATGGTGAAAATGCCGTTGGCGACGCGCTGCGGTGGAACGAACGCGCGTACCAGCAGATAGCCGCTTTGCCGGTACTCCATCTCGATCGCGTTGGCGACATCGAGAATATCCGACAGGCTCACCTCCTTCCCAATCAAGGCCTGATAGAGCGGGCGGAAGCGATCCGGCGAAAAGGCGATGGCGCCCATCACTTGGATGTCTTCGAGGCGAAAGTGAATCTCATCTACGGCGCGCGGCACGGATGAACGGCTTGGTGCTTCGATCCGGAAATCGAAATTCGGGGGCGCGGGGGCAGTGAGGGGCGGGCGATCGCGGCCAGGTTCGACCGCGCCGGGCAATCCGCCCGGGATTTGTGCGAATGCCATGTCGATGCCGATCAGCGATGCGCATAATCCGCAAATGACTGTCGAAACCGTGCAAGCGGTCCTGCGCTGTAACGGCGCATCATTCCACGGCGCCGGCACATCACAGCTCGCCAAGGAAATTTACACCCCTCTGAGACATAGCGGTCATAGCGCAAGCTCTGACTTTCACCGGCCAGTGTGGTGGATTTGAAGTTCCTAAGATTTTCATGGCATCCACGTTTAGGAACTTCAAATCCGAGAACCACACTGGGATCAATAGATTGCTAGTGTGGCTTTGAACCCGAAATTCGCCCGGAGTGTCGCCCAAGCTATTGCGAATTTCGGATTCGCCACACTAGTCGATCCAACCGGTTCTTGAGCTGCACTGAAACCGCGCGGGTAGCGCCATCCTAAGAGAAGCAAACCAAACGCCAAAGTCAGAGTCCGTCTCTGCGCATCCCCTCTCGGCATCCGCGATCAGATCGGCTGCCGAGGTACCGGTACGCAATCCATATGCCACCATGGCAAGCGCGAATTCCTCATGTGTGCCACATGGTTACGAGGCATCGTGCGCCTCGTGATGGGGCGCCGCACAGAATGACGCCAGGGATTGCTTCTTTTATGGCCACTTTGCGGTCCCAGACTCCTACCCCTTGACCATTCCATTCATCCGACGGAGGCGAAGGCTCCTGGCATCGATCATCATTAGTGACTCGGTTTAGAGCGGGCAATTATTATGGAATTGTGACGGTTCCGAGCGTGATCGGTCACGGACACGAGCGCGGGTTTATTGAATCCGTCCCCCTGCACTGAGGCCGCTTGGCACATTTGCCGGAATGGTCTTGTCGAAAGACTCGTCGTTCAAAGCATCAAGAAATTCTATCAGCTCATTCGCCGCGCGGCCGGGACGGCGCAGCTGGCGGACGAGGGGGTCCACCTCGCGTCGTCCGACATTCGGATTCCTCGGCGAGCGACGGTAGAAACGGATCACCTCTGCGACTGTCTGAAAAGCTCCGCTGTGCATGTAGGGCGCGGTGAAGGCGAGATTTCTTAAGGATGCCGTTCGAAACGCGTATGGCATGCCCTTTATGCCGGAATCGGATTCTTCGCGCTTGTCGTTATCCGGAACGCCCAGCACATGGGGTTTGTAATCGGAAAACATCGGGCCATTGTGGCAATTCGTGCATCCGGTGCTTTCGAATCGCTGCATTCCCGCTATCTGCTCGGGCGTCATCGCGGTGCGGTCGCCGCGCATGTACCGGTCGAACGGCGAGTTGTTGGCGAGGAGCGTTCGCTCAAACGTCGCAAGGGCTTTGCCGAGATTGCCGGCGGTGATGGGATTGGCGCCGCCGAACGCTTTGGCGAAGAGCGCGCGATACTCGGGAATCGCCTTCAATCTCGCCACAACGCTGTCCAGGGCCTTGCCTTCCTCATAGGCATCGCCGCGCATTTCCTCGAACGCCTTGATAGGCTCGAGGGCTTGAGCCTCGAGGCTCACGACGCGCATGTCCCAGAACATCGGCGCGGTTGCGGGATCATATTGGCCGGCTTCATCGATACCGTTGAAGGCGACATTCAGCAGGGTCTGGCTGTTCCGTCTCACGAACGGAATCGCGTTCGGAGACGCAAATCGGCGGTCCTCACCGAGCCCGACACCGTTCACTCCGATGGAGAGGTCGCGATTTTCCGCGTAACCAAAACGGGGATGATGGCAGCTTGCGCATGCCACATCCTTGTTTCCCGACAGGATTGGATCCCAGAACAGCAGCTTGCCCAGCGCAGCCTTTTCGGAGCTGAAGGGATTATCCGGCGGTGCTTTCACCGCTCGCGGCAGCGCGGAGAGAATTCCCTGACTTTGCCCTTCCACAGCCGGATAAAGGAGCAAGAAGACAGCCGCGAGGCCCCTCAGGATAAGAGCAGATGGCTTTTTCACAATCATGCCTCGCCGGTGCTGCAACCCTCCAAATAGCCCTGCCCGCTATGTCGCATAATGGTATCCGGCCTCCTGGAAATGCAGGAGTGTCGCCACGGCACCCGGAGTGAGTACCGCATCGGGAATGAGATGGTTGGTGAGTTCGGCGGCCAGCGCCTCGTGCGAGAGCTTGTCGGGATTTGAGCCGTTCCGGATTAGTGCGTCGGATTGTTCCCAGATCGAGTTGTGGCAGGCAAAGAACACCGCGCCGCGGCGTTGCAATGCGGGAATGGAATTGTTGTTCGGCGAAAAGGCGCCTTCCGGGTCCTGGTAATTCTTCGGATCGGCGGATGCAGCGTTCCGCTCCGTGATGAACGTGTTGGTGGCGAAAGCGGGACCGGCGAGCTTCGAGAGTTGGTATTTCTCCCACATCGCAGAATCGTACATGGCCAGATGCGCCAAGGCGTGGGTGGCGGAGACGATCAGAAAATCGGGACGCTTGAAGGAGTAAATCTGCACGTTGAGATTGTTGCGCATCAA
>DASQIQ010000203.1:0-4802 GCA_035631495.1 Micropepsaceae bacterium | reverse complement strand
GCTCGGGTCCGCTCTTTGCTATAGTGCGCAGCGGTTGCCAACCCCGCATCACGCATTTTCAGTAGTTCGGGGTCTTGGCTTTCCAAGCCGGTAATAATTCGCGCGAGCGCGTCCGCCACTTCCTCCAGATGATCGGGAGGGAACCAGAAACCGTTGTCAGGGCGCGCATATTCCTGCCCGCCATAGCCATGGAATCCGGCCACGACGGCGCCGGACGCCATTGCTTCCAAGGGCACGAGTCCGAATGATTCCAAGAAAGGCAGGGACAGCACGATTGTCGATCGGCCGAAGATCTCCGCGGTTTCGCGCTCGGTCTGATTTTCGATGACCCGCCATGGGATCGAAGAAAATTGCGGGTATTTAAGGCCGAAGACTCGTTGAATGGCTGCCGCTTCGCGCGGCAGTTTGCGCGGGATCAGCGCGATCTCCATGGTCTTGGAGCGCGGGAAAAAGAGCTCCGCGTCGATGTAACAGGGGATGATCGCGACATCGGTGAAACGCAGCACCCGCTCCAAAAACCCCTTCGCAATGGAACTCTGGCACGCGATTTTTGCAAATCCAAGCTCGCGATAGCGCTCGGCAGGGATTGGATTGAATAGGGTGTAGTAATGCGCCTGACAGAACAGCACCTTCTTCCCCGCCATGCGGCTCTGAACCATTTCAGCAAGCACGCCGTTGAGCGTTTCGGGGAAAACCCAGATGTCGCCGGACGCGGCCATCAGGCGCGATTCGGTGAGCACGCGGGCGCTCGTGTCGAGCCAGGCAGGCTTGCCTTCGGGCTGGTAGACGAGAGCGTCGAAGCCTAGTTCCGCGAGCAATTCCGCCTGACGATAGGCCGTCTTGATGCCGCCGGTGATTTCGCTCTTGGCGAACGGGCAGAGGAAGATGATCCGCGCCACGATCACCCTCCGTCAGCTGTGATCAGCGCAAGGAAGCGTTGATCTTCTCCAGCGCCGCGGAGCCGGGACACAGCTCCTTCTCGGTCAAACGATTGAGCGGCACGTCCACCGTGTTGAGAGCGGCATGCATGTCGCGGGGCGCCGGGTCTATGTAGATGAGGCCTGTAACGACCTCGCCGGCCGCCGCGCGTTGTTGCATGTAAGTCATGGCGCCGATGCGGTCGTGCGGATCATATTCCGGGTGAAGCTTGGCAAGACGCAGCGTCGAGCCGTCATGCAGCGTGACCTCGCTGACCGTACCGGGCGCGTAATCGACGGTGATCGGTGCCCGCGGATCCATATAGTCGAGCCGGTTTACCGCCTCGTTATGGGCGCGAACGAAGTCGAAGCTCTTGGTTGAGCCCGGATGATTGTTGAACGCGACGCACGGGCTGATGATGTCGATAAAGGCTGGACCAGGATGACTCAAACCCGCCATGATAAGCGGAACGAGCTGCTGCTTATCGCCCGAAAAGCTGCGCGCCACGAAGGTGGCGCCGATGAGCATTGCCATGCCCACCAGGTCGAGCGGCGAATCATTGTTGGCCCCGCCGGCCTTGCTCTTCGAGCCCTTGTCGGCCGTGGCGGAGAACTGGCCCTTGGTAAGCCCATACACGCCGTTATTCTCGGTGATGTACAGCATGTTCACGCCGCGCCGCACGCAATGGACGAATTGGCCGAGGCCAATCGAGGCGGAATCGCCGTCTCCGGAAACGCCGAGATAGATCAGTTCCTTGTTGGCGAGATTGGCGCCGGTAAGCACCGAAGGCATGCGGCCGTGAACCGAATTGAAACCATGGCTCTGGCCCAGGAAATAGTCGGGAGTCTTGGACGAGCAGCCGATACCGGAAAGCTTCGCCAAACGATGGGGCTCGATGTTCAGTTCGAAACAAGCCTGGATGACGGCGGCGCTGATGGAATCATGACCACAGCCCGCGCAGAGCGTCGAGATGGAACCCTCATAGTCCCGGTGGGTGAAGCCAAGATTGTTCTTGGGCAGCGCGGGATGATGGAATTTCGGCTTTGCGAGATAGGTCATTCCGCCGCCTCTTTGGCTTTCATCTGCAGACGCTCGGCGATTGCCGACGTAATGAACCGCGCCGTGATCGGAGTGCCGTCATAATGCAGGACGGAGATAAATCGCGCGGGGTCGATGGCACATTCGTTGACAAGCAGCATCCGCATCTGCGCATCCCGGTTCTGTTCGACGACGAAGACCTGATCATGCGCATTGATGAAATCCACGACCTCGTCCGAGAAGGGAAAGGCGCGCAGGCGCAAAGTATCCAGATGAAGTCCTTGCGCTTCCAGGGCTACCAAAGCTTCACCCATGGCGGCCGAAGTCGAGCCGAAATAGATCACGCCAAACCGCGCGGCTTCCCGCGCTTTGCGCCTCACCGGCGTAGGCACCAGAGACTTGGCGGTTTCGAATTTCCGCACCAGCCGCTGCATATTGTCGGCATAGACGGCGCCCTCTTCGCTGTATTTGGCGAAGCGGTCACGTGACGTGCCCCGCGTGAAATAGGCGCCTTTGGTCGGATGGACGCCGGGAAGCGTGCGGTAGGGAATGGCGTCGCCGTCGACGTCAAGATATCGGCCGAAGGTCTTGCCGGCCTCGAGGTCCTCGGCGCTCATCAATTTGCCGCGATCGTAACGGCGCGAATCGTCCCATGTGAATGGCGCGCACAGCCAATCGTTCATGCCGATGTCGAGGTCTTCCATCACGAAAATGGGGGTCTGTAGCCGTTCAGCCAGGTCCAATGCCTGTGCCGCCATCTCGAACAATTCGTGCGGATCCTCAGGAAACAGCAGCACATGCTTCGTGTCGCCATGGCTGGCATAGGCGCACAAAAGGATGTCCGCCTGCTGCGTGCGCGTCGGCATGCCGGTGGATGGCCCACCGCGCTGGACATCGAAGATCACCGCCGGAACTTCCGCGAAATAGGCAAGGCCGAGGAATTCCTGCATCAGCGAGATGCCTGGCCCGGAGGTCGCGGTGAAAGCCCGCGCGCCGTTCCAGCCCGCTCCGATCACCGCGCCGATGGCCGCGATTTCGTCCTCCGCTTGGACGATGGCGAACTTGTTCTTCTTGGACTCCGGATCGACCCGCAATTTCCGGCAATATTTCATAAAGGCTTCGGCCAGCGAGGTGGAAGGCGTGATGGGATACCACGCCGCGACCGTGGCGCCGCCATAGACGCAACCCAAAGCCGCTGCGTCGTTGCCGTTGATGAAAATGCGGTTTCCGACCGCATCCGATTTTGCCACTTTCAACGCGCAGATAGCGGCGAGATTCTCTTTCGCATAGGTATGACCCATGCGGACGGCCTGGATGTTGGATTCGAGAAGTTGCTGCTTGGACCCGTATTGGTCGCTGATCAGCTTTTCCACCACGGCTAAATCAATGTCCAGAATCGCCGACAGCGCGCCGACATAGATGATGTTCTTGAACAATTGACGCTGCCTGGGATCTTTGTAAGTGCGGTTGCAGATTTCCGTCAGCGGCATGCCAATGACATGGATGTCGGAGCGAAACTTCGATTCCGGCATAGGCTTCGAGGAATCGTAGAACAGGTAACCGCCCGCATCGATGGAGGCGATGTCCTTGTCCCAAGTCTGCGGGTTCATCGCGACCATCAGATCGCAGCCGCCGCGCCGCCCCACCCAGCCTTTGCCCGAGACGCGGACCTCGAACCAGGTGGGCAGGCCTTGAATGTTCGAGGGGAATATATTGCGCGTCGCTACGGGCACGCCCATGCGCAGGATGGACCGCGCGAACAACTCGTTTGCCGAAGCCGAACCGGAGCCATTCACATTGGCGAATTTGACGACGAAGTCGTTCGTGGCCTTGATCGGCTTAGACATGACAGCCCGCCTTCGCCGTATCGAAGAGGAATTTCTGCATATCCCAGGCGCCGGTCGGGCAGCGTTCCGCACACAATCCGCAATGCAGGCAAAGGTCTTCGTCCTTGGCCATGATCCGTCCGGTTTTCAAGGCTTCGGACACGTAGAGATCCTGCGTATCGGGATGGGTTGACGGCGCGGTCAGCCGCTGGCGCAGCTCCCCTTCGGGGCCGTTTTCCGTGAACGTAATGCAGTCCATCGGGCAGATATCGACGCAGGCATCGCACTCGATGCATTTGGGTCCTTCGAACACGGTCTGCACATCGCAGTTCAGGCAGCGCTCGGCTTCCATGAACGCCTGCTTTACATCGAACCCCAGTTCTACTTCGATTTTGACGTTCTTCAGCGTTACTTCCGGCGGGGCGTGCGGGACTTTGTAGCGTTTATCCAGCGAGATATCGTTGTCGTAGCTCCATTCGTGAATCCCCATCTTCTGGCTCATCAGATTGACCAGCGGGGGCGGGCGATCCTGCACATTGTCGCCGCTGCATAACAGATCGATCGAGACCGCAGCCTCATGTCCGTGCGCGACCGCCCAGATGATGTTCTTGGGCCCGAAGGCCGAGTCGCCGCCGAAAAAAACCTTCGGGTGCGTCGACTGCATGGTGGTGGAATTGACCTTGGGCATTTCCCAGCGGTCGAATTCGATGCCGAGGTCTTTCTCAATCCATGGGAACGCGTTTTCCTGGCCCACCGCGACCAGCACGTCGTCGCATTCCATGTGGACGTCAGGTTCTCCCGCGGGCACCAGCGAACGCCGGCCCTTGGCGTCGTATTCCGCTTTGACTTTTTCGAACACCACGCCGGTGAGGCGCCCCTTATCGTGGGTGAATTCCTTCGGCACGAGGAAATTGAAGATCGGGATGCCTTCGTGCATCGCATCCTCTTTTTCCCAGGGCGATGCTTTCATTTCCTCGAAGCCCGAACGCACCACGACCTTGACGTCGTCGCCGCCCAACC
>DASQIQ010000202.1:0-4156 GCA_035631495.1 Micropepsaceae bacterium | reverse complement strand
GGGCGCGACAACACCGATGAAGTCGCCCTTGCGCACCACGCGCGCGCCCGGGATGCCGGCGATGGAGGATTCATCGACCGAAACAACCGACGCGCCCGCCACGGCGGGACGAATCATGCGGCCATGGAGCATCCCGTCGACGCGAATGTCCTGGACCCAAGGCTTGGTGCCGAACACCTTGCCCTCGACGTCGAGCCGCGGCGGCGAGGTGCCGACGATTCTGTACTGATCGGGGGTTTTTGGCTTGGCCGGCGAGGTCAGGGCCAGCGGATTGCCATATTGGTTGTTCCAGCCGATCTGCGAATGGAAATAGCCGCCGCCGATCATCTCGGCATAGCTGATCTTCTTGGAGGGTTCGCCCACCACCGAGACCACGCCGTCGTTCACGGTCAAACGCTCGGGCGCAACGCCGAGCTTCTCGGCGGCGCGCATGACAAGAACCCTGCGGGCTTCGGCGCCGGCCACGCGCAGCGCCGAGCCGGCGAAGCGAACTCCCGTGCTGCCCGATGCACCGCCCTGATTCACGGTCAGCGCGGTATCGCCCTGTACGACGCTGACGCTGCGAATCGGCACGTCGAGCTCTTCGGCGACGATCTGCGCCATGGCGAGGTCGGTGCCCTGGCCGCCGTCGATCTTGCCGAAGAAGACCGTCACCGCCCCGTTTGGAGCGATGGCGATCCAGGAATCCAGCTCGGTCGGCAGCAGGGCCGATTTGACGCCGCCCATGGAGGCGGGTTGGGCCAGCACATCGCCCGCATCGGTTAACGAGATTGCGACGACGAGCGCACCGGTGCTTTGCAGCAAGGTGCGGCGGGAAAGCGAAAGTTCGGTGTTAGCGTTCATGGGAGCCTCCTCACGCCATCTTGTCGGCGGCGCGCTTGACCGCGCGCATGATCGCCGTATGGGTGCCGCAGCGGCATTTGAGACCCGTCAGCGCGGTGCGAATTTCCTCATCGGTCGGCTTTTTCTTGGCCTTCAAGAAGGCCGCCGCGGTCATGATCCAGGCATTCAGACAGTAGCCGCATTGCGGGACTTGCTCTTCCACATAGGCGGTCTGCAGCGGGTGAGGGTGGTCGGGCGTGCCAAGCCCGTGCAGCGTGACGATGTCGTGCCCTGCCGCCTTGTCCATGGGCGTCACGCAAGAGCGCGTCGCAACGCCGTCCATATGGACGGTGCAGGCGCCGCATTGCGACAAGCCGCAGCCGAAATGAGGGTTGGACAGGCCCAGATCGTCTCTCAGCGCATAGAGCAGCGGCATGTCCGGGTCCGCCTCGATCGTGTGGGCAGTTCCGTTGACCCGCAGGGAGTATTTTTCAGCCATGGGCGTTCCTTTTTGGCGCAAAACCTCGGCACGGGGCACGCTGTCCCCGCTTGGGGGCTTCTAGCATAGAGGGCATCGTCTGTCGCGGGTTTGTGGTAAGATTGGAATAAGACGAGGGTGATATACGTCAAGATATAGCGGCACCCTCGCATGGAGACGAGCGATGAAAAAACCCGTCAAAATTCTATTCGGTTCAGCTCTGCTGGCGTCATCGGCCTTGGCGCTTTCTGCAGCCACACAAGTTCAGGCGCAGGCGCAGGGCGGGAACGTTTGTTTGAACGTCACCGAAATCCTCACCAGCCAAGCGGTCGACAACAAAACCATCGTATATCGCATGAAGGACGGTAAGGTATGGCGCAATACTTTGGCTGCGCCCTGTCCTGAACTGGTAAGCTTTTCGGCGGGCTCCTACTCGCAGGTGCTGCACACCGATTATCTCTGCGCCAACACCCAGCATATCACGGTGAAGAGCGGGATGGTTTGCCGGCTTGGCGAATTCACCCGGGTGAACTGACCCAACAATAACGGCGGGCAAGAGAAAGGGGCCGGGAAATTCCCGGCCCCTTATTCTTGTGGCTGCGCAGGAATTATCTGCTGGCCAGCACCTGCATTGTGACCATGCCGCCATGTTCGGCATGGCAGGTCATGTCGATACGCTGGACATTTCTGCGGTCGCCGGGAAGATCGATCGTGTTAACCTGGTCCCGCCGCAGAACGGTTCTTTCGCCGATGTTCAGATCGCGCGTTTCGCCATTGGCGAAGGTGGCTCTGACATTGGTGCAGCGCGCGTCGTCATTCATCGGACGCAGCGCAATGCTCGACACGTCGCGCGCCCGCCAGCCGCCGAACGTCATCTCGTGATCATAGCGGCCATTGAACTGCTCGCTTCCCAGCGTAATCCAGCCGGACGTATCCAAGCGGCCGGTCACATAGCGGTCATTGCCGAAGCGATCATTGTAGCCGTAACGGTCACGGCCAGAGCGATCATTCGCCCATGGGAACATGCGAGACCACATGCGGTCCCAGTCCGGGCTCTGTCGCCATTCGGCTTGATAGCGGCCCACGTCGGCAGCGATATCGACCGTCGCGCGCTCGCGATCCATCGGCCGGCAGTCGAAGTCCAAACGCCGAATCAATCGACCGTTCGGCAGCGTAAGCTCGACATTGCGCCCGCGCTGCAGGAAGCCACGGAAGACTTGCTGCGTTTGCCCGTTGCCGAACGTCGCGGTTACGTCACGGCAGCGGACATCGGCATTGCGTGCAATCAAAGAGAGCGATTCCACGCGACCGCCGAAATTTCCGTATTGCGTATCGCTGTTGTCGCGAGCCGAAAAATCAACCGATCCGATCCGGTCCCAGGCCGCCCACGCAGGCACGGCCACGCTCGAGAACAGGATCGCCGCCATTGCAAGAAGACGAGAGCTTCTCATGGTGCGTTTCTCCTATGTTTTTACCTAAAGAGCTGTCGCCAAAGGACTTCTTCCTCCCTTGGCACGATACCCCTTCCGGAAAAGTAACGATTGACGGAAGGCAAGGTTCCGGGCGTGAGAATCCTCTCTCTCAACCCTTCATTGTACGGATCATCGCAAGCCAAATGGCGGGATAGTCCGGTATTTCAAATGGCACGCTTACGCTGCGCGATTTCTGGTAACATGCGGGTGCAACCGGGGGCCGGCGTGCCGTTCATGCTGATAACGCGAATCGCATTGTGCTTGATGATCGCCGCCGGCGCCGCAACGGTCGCCCACGCCGATTATTACGATTCTCCGCGCGAGCTGGACGTGATGGGTCCCTACACCCAAGCGGCTTCCGGCATGGTGTTTCCCGAAACCGTGGCCGGTTTCGAGCGAACCGGAATCGTCCGCTACAATTCCGAAGGCACCGACGAAAGCGCGGACTATCTTCTGGACGTCGCGGGAAAGGAAATCGGAATCAGCGTCTATGTCTATCCTGTACCCGCGGATCTCGGCACCGAGCTTGCCAAGGTCCTGCCGCAAGCCGATCTCATCGGCGCACTCTCGATGCTGGTCGAACAGCTATTCGCCGACGAAGAACAGGGCATCGTCGAGGTCCATTCCGGCGCGCAACTGCTGGACGAGGGCGATATTTCGTTTTCGCAGCACGCCGTCGAGTATCCGGGCAATGCCGCGACATTCCGCTATAATGAGGAATTCTTCGGCCGCGTCGCGAAGGTCCGCTCCCAGCTTTATCTTTATCCGATGGTCGCAAAGCAGTGGATGGTGAAATATCGCGTGACCTATCCCGATGGGCTGGATAGCCAAGCGCAGGTGGACGCATTCATGCATGCGCTGCCCTGGACGATCCGGGGCTTGAAATAGAAGGGACGGGACTTATGACGACACGGCGGACTGTCCTGACGGGACTTGCTGCGGCGGGAGCCTCGACGATGTTCGCACGCAGCGCTCTTGGCGCATCGTGCGGCCTGCGCAAATTGTCGACCATGATGGGCGATTACCCCCATACCCATGCTTTGATGACGGGCGCGGTGAAATCGTCTTGCGTCACGCTGGATATTGCGCCGGTCAAAGTGCCGAGCACCGCCTTCGCCCGCACCGTCGCCATGGAGTTTGATGTCTCGGAGCTTTCCCTGGTGACGTTCCTGCAAGCCAAAGCCAATGGCCGCAAGCTTGTCCTGCTGCCGGCCGTCAACCTCAGCCGCTTCCAGCATCCCTATCTGGTCTACAATTCCGCTCGCGGTCCGATGACACCGAAAGATTTAGAACATGCCCGGGTCGGCGTGCGCCTTATCACCGCCACCACGCCGTCCTGGCTTCGTGGCATTCTCGCGGACGATTACGGCGTGGACGTCAGCCG
>DASQIQ010000201.1:0-7621 GCA_035631495.1 Micropepsaceae bacterium | reverse complement strand
GCGATCTTGGCGACGATCTCCTCGACGTCGCGTAGGGTCACGGTCTTCCGGCGCTTGTGCTCGGGCAGCAGCATCCGGGACGCGCCGACTTCGTCGATCACGTCGATCGCCTTGTCCGGCAGCTTGCGGTCGTTGATGTATTTGGCGCTGAGCTCGACCGCGGCCTTGATCGCATCCGAGGTGTAGCGGAGCTTATGATACTCCTCGTAATACGGCTTGATCCCTTTGAGGATCTTGATGGCATCGGGGACTGTCGGCTCGGCGATGTCGATCTTCTGGAAGCGGCGCACCAGCGCCCGGTCCTTCTCGAAATATTGGCGATATTCCTTATAGGTCGTCGACCCCATGCAGCGCAGCGTTCCGGCCTGGAGCGCTGGCTTCAGCAGATTCGAGGCGTCCATCGCTCCGCCCGAGGTCGCGCCCGCACCGATCACGGTATGGATTTCGTCGATGAACAGGATGGCGCCTTTCAGCGCTTCCAACTCTTTCACGACCGATTTGACGCGTTCCTCGAAGTCGCCGCGATAACGCGTGCCCGCGATCAGCGAGCCCATGTCCAGTGAATAGATGGTGCAGTTTTTCAGGACGTCGGGCACTTCGCCCTTGACGATCTTGCGTGCCAGGCCTTCGGCGATGGCGGTTTTGCCCACGCCGGGGTCGCCCACGAAGAGCGGATTGTTCTTGCTGCGGCGGCAGAGGATCTGGATGGTGCGCTCGACCTCGGGTTCGCGGCCGATGAGCGGATCGATGCGGCCCTTGCGCGCCTTGTCGTTGAGGTTGACGCAATAGGCTTCCAGCGCGTCGGTCCCCTGTTTGACGACTTTCTCGCCGCTTTCCTCTTCTTCTTCGGCGCCGCGGACGGGCTTGGCCTGGCTCATGCCTGGGCGCTTGGCGATCCCGTGGCTCATATAATTCACCGCATCGAGCCGCGACATGTTCTGTTCTTGCAGGAAATAGACGGCGTGGCTTTCGCGCTCGGAAAAGAGCGCCACCAGGACATTGGCCCCAGTGACTTCATCGCGGCCGGAATTCTGCACATGCAGGACCGCGCGCTGCACCACCCGTTGGAAGCCGGTGGTGGGCTTGGCGTCCTCGCCGTCGTCGATGGTCAGCGTGGCAAGGTCTTCATCGACATATTTGGTCAGACCCGCCCGCAAGGCGTCGAGATCGACGTTGCAAGCCCGCATCACCTGGGCAGCGTCCGTATCGTCGACCAGGGCGAGCAGGAGGTGTTCCAGGGTGGCATATTCGTGGTGGCGCTCGCTGGCGAGCCGGATGGCGCGGTGCAGGGCCTGTTCCAGACTGCGTGATAATGAGGGCATCTAACTCAACTACTCTTTCTCCATCGTACATTGTAGCGGATGTTGGTGGCGCCGCGCCAACTCGATCACCTGCGCCACTTTGGTCTCAGCCACTTCGAAGGTATAAACGCCGCAGATGCCGACCCCGTGCCGGTGGACGTGCAGCATAATCTGAACCGCCTCTTCGCGCGGCTTGGCGAAGAATCGCTCCAAAACATGAACGACGAACTCCATGGGCGTGTAGTCGTCGTTGAGTATGAGGACCTTATATAGGGATGGCTTCTTGGTTTTTGCACGGGTCTTGGTGACGATACCCGTCCCGATGCCGCGATCGTCCGAATCGCCGCCACCGCCCTTTCCGGGTACGCGAGGCGGCCCCGCCAATCGAGGCGTACTAAACTGATACCGGTGGCTGTTGCTCATCCACTTCCAAGCCTGTGCCACTGAATTGGCACAAATAAGACGCTGGGGACGAACATAAGGTTACGAGCGCTATAAAAAAAGCGAAAGGCCCCGGCGCCCATGATGGCATCCGAAGCCTCGCTTAATCACTGATTCTTGCGCCGGTTAAGCCACGCGCACCAGATCCGCGAGGGCCGAAGCGCGGCCCTGGATCGGTTCGGCAGCGTGCCGAGTCGTGGCCAGCGCCATGTCGCCGAATTTGGCCAGTTGATCGACATAGGATTCAAAAACCGACTTGCTGAACTCGCTTTGAAGCTGGAAGGCTTCCTCGATGGTCTTCGATGAAAGCACGGCTTTGGCCACCGCCACGCTTTCCTCGGCGGCTTTGCGAGCATAGGCAAACGCTTCGGTGTTGATCGATTCGATGCCCTTGCCGGCGGCGTTGGCCGATTTGAGCACGGCCTCCGCGTTGTCTTTGCCAAAGGCGACGATCTGATCGTAGCCTTTCACGGCCTTTTCAAAGCCCTCTTTCATCGCTTCAACGCCAGAAGCCAGCGCGGTATCGATGGGTTCCGCGCTCTGGGTGGTGGTCTTCTTCGATGCCATCTGATCCTCGCTAGGTTTTGTTGCACTGCAACATGATCGATATGAGCCTGCCAGGCCGACTTGTCAAGGCAAATTGCTGCAATGCAGCATAATTAAACCGAATGTGATCAGATTTCCTATGGATTTCAATGGGTAAGCAGCTAAGATCGATGCGACCAATTGAGTTAACCCGGCCTCAAGCGACAGGAATTAGTCTTCTCGGCGAAAACACTTGCGGGATGCGACACAATTTGGTCTCATTTCCGAACGCGCCGACGAACCAGATTTAGGACGACTATATGGTGGCTAAGAGTCTCATCAGGTCCCGAATCGCTTTCGCGTGCCTGACGGCTCTCATGCTCCTGTCCGGGGTTGCGGCCCCTTCAAGCGCGTATGCTGCAAAGGCGAAGGCCGTCCGGGTGATCCGGCCGATTCTGCCTTCGCCGGAAAAAGACGCGGCCATCGTCGTCGATGGGGCCACCGGCAAGGTGATTTACGCCCGCAATCCCGACGCGATCCGTTACCCGGCGTCTCTCACCAAGATGATGACGCTGTATCTGCTCTTCGAGGCGCTGGAAAAGGGCACGATCGCGCTCGACACGCCGCTGATCGTTTCATCCCACGCCGTCGAGCAGCAACCGACCAAACTGTCCGCTCCGTTGGGCAGCACGATCCCGGTGGAAACCGCGATCAAGGCGCTGACGGTGCTGTCCGCCAACGACATCGCCGTGGTGATCGCGGAAGCGCTGGGGAATGGCAGCGAAAGCGCGTTTGCGTCGATGATGACCGAGAAAGCGCATCAGCTAGGCATGACGCACCGCAATTTCCACAACGCGTCAGGCTTGCCCGATCTGGAGCAGCTGACGACGGCACGCGATATGGCCTTGCTTGCCCGCCATCTCTACTATGATTTCCCACAGTATTACCGCTACTTCTCGGTGGCTTCGTTCACCTATGGCGGACGCGTTTACGGCACGCACGACAATCTTCTTGCCGCGTTCGACGGTGTCGACGGCATAAAGACCGGCTATACGCAGCTTTCCGGTTTCAACCTGGTGACCTCGGCGGTTCGCGACGACAAGCATGTCGTCGGTGTGGTCTTGGGCGGCCCTTCGGCAGCCGTCAGAGATCGCGAAATGATGCGGCTTTTGACCGCGGCGTTTAAAGTGGCCAACGAGAACCCCACAATCCTCGCCGATGCCAACGCTCCCTGGACGGGCGGCAATGGCTTTGAACTTTACAAACCCGATCCGGGCGAGGACGACGTGCTCTTGGCCGCGCTTGAAACCAAGGGGCGTCAGGCCAAAGGAACGGCTCCGGCCCTGATGGCAGAAACTGCCGTTCCGCCAAGCTTGGGGGTGGTGCCGGTGGCGAAGCCGGACAGTGCGCCGAAGATACAGACGGCGACACTTGTGCCGCTCCTCAAACCCGCCCCCGCCGCCAAGCCGCTCGAACTGACGTTGGCCAAAGAGCCCCCTCTGAACCTCGGAGCGCCGGCCCTCAAGCCAACCATCGCGCCGCCGCCAATCGCCGAAGGCGACGGAGCACCGCTTGTTGCCTTCAATCCGAAGGCCCCAGGCGATGGCATCGTCAAGCGTTGGGCCGTCCAGATTGGCGTATTTGCCAGCGAGACCCTGGCGCAAGCCCAGCTCGCCGCCTTTGCCAAGCGCGGCGTCGACATCGTCGGGGAGGCGCAGAAATTGGTCGTCCCCTTTGCTTCCTTAAACGGCCATACGCTCTACCGCGCCCGTCTTGGACTGTTCGGCGAGGAAGAGGCGCGCGACATCTGCAAGCGCATGGCACAACGCGGCCAAGCTTGCGTCGTGGCACCCCCCGCCTGAGCTTTAGCGGGTTATCAGCAAGGAGTTCATCTCGCGCTGCGCGTCTTATCGCCGGCGCAACAACACGTCCTTGGCTTCGTTGATCTTGGCAGCAAGATAATTGGTGCCGCCCTTGTCGGGATGCGTCTGTAGGATCAGCCGCCGATGCGCGGCCCGGATTTCCCCTTCCGTTGCGCCTTCCTGAAGGCCTAGGACCGTCAGCGCCTCGGCGCGCGACATCGCGCTAGCCCGGGGCGGGCCCGAGGAACCGCCACGGCCCTGTCCGGGACCCGGGCCAGGGCCATAAGTGCGCTGCCAAGGCGGCACGGAGCCGAACAGCAGGAACCAGGAGCAGCTGGCCGTGAGAAACGCAAAGCCGACGCGGCCCGTGATCACCAGGGCAATAGTCACCAGTGCGAGGAGCACCCCGCCGGAGAGACGAAAGCCCCGTGCCAGGCTCCTTGGGCTCGTGCCGGTATAGCCGCGCGCCAACAGCATCAGCAGGCCTAGAAGCGCGAGCCCTGCAAGCAATGCAGGCATATTCTCTTCGGCCGGCTAAATGGCGCCGGCCGCCTTTTCCACTCCGGGCAGGTTCAGCGTCGAGAGGAGCTCGCGCACTTCCTGCCGCGCCGCGATATGGGACATGGTAAGCGGCATGGCAAGCCCCGGCACAGGCAGGTCTAGCATGGTCAGGCCCAGGGGAAACAGCTCGCGAAAGATCACCCGCTCGGAAAAGCCCGGCGCCAGGCGGCAGCCGATGCGGGCGGCCGCCCTTTCCATGGCGATGGCCACTTTGCGCTTGTTGCGCGCTTCCACGGAGGAGACGCGGTTGCGCATGACGATCCAGTCGATATTGGCCCGGCTCGCCATTAGCCGGCGTTTGCGGCAGTCCCAGACGAATTCGGAATAGAGGCTGGGGCTTTTGATCTCCAGCTCCTGGTCGAGCTTGGCCAGGAGATCGAAATCGAGAAAGGAGTCGTTCATCGGCGTCACCAGCGTATCGGCGGCCGCGTGGCCGAGGCGCGACAAATTCGTGTCGTTGCCCGGCGTATCGATGACGATGAAGTCCGCGTTCGCGCGCGCACGGGCCAAGGCATCGGCCAGTCTGGCGCCCTCCTCCGCGGCGGCGTCGGCCGACGGCTTGGCGCGCTCGATCACATATACGTCGGGAAGCGGGAGCTCATGGCGCGTACGCGCGGCAAACTCTCTGCGGTTTTCGATATAGCGCGCGAATGTGCGCTGGCGGCTGTCGAGGTCGATCGCCGTTACGGTATTGCCCAGGCATAACAGGGCCACGGCGACATGCATGGCCGTAGTGGTTTTTCCGGTGCCGCCCTTTTCATTGCCGAACACAATGACATGGGCGTGTTTCACCTCCGCCGGTGCGCCTTGCGGCACAATGGTTTTGCGCAATTCCGTTGTCACCGCCATCACCGATCCGCCCCCAAATACCCGAATCGCCACCCCGGCAACATTCTAGTTCGGCGAGTCCGAAATTCACTACTACTTGCAGCAGCACTCATCGTGAATTTTGGATTCGTCACATTTCGATAGGAAAATCCGCTCAGGGTTCGTCCAGCGTCAGCAGACTTGCATTGCCGCCCGAGGCTGCGGAATTGACGGTAAAGGATCGCTCCACTGCAAAACGCGGAAGATAATGCGGGCCGCCGGCTTTGGGCCCCGTACCCGAGGCTCGCTCGCCGCCGAAAGGCTGCGCCTCCACCACCGCGCCGATCTGGTTGCGATTGACGTAGATGTTCCCCACGCGGACGCGGTCGCGGATGAACTTGGCGGTCTCATCGATCCGGCTGTGCAGTCCCAGCGTCAAGCCATAGGAACTGGCATTGATCGAGTCGCACACGGCATCCAGCCGGTCGCCTTCGAAGCGCAGCACGTGAAGAATGGGCCCGAACACTTCGTGGCTGAGCTCGCTCATCGCTTGGATGGCAAAAACATGCGGCGGAAAGAATATGCCATCAGCGGCAAGCGAACCCGGCAAGGGCAGTTTCTTCAGCAGCTTCCCCTCTTTTGTCATGCGTTCGGCATGATTTGAGAGATTGGCGCGGGCTTCTTCGTCGATCAGCGGTCCGATATCGGTCGCAAGCTCGAACGGGTCGCCCAGGATCAATTCGTCCATCGCGCCCAGGATTTGATCGAGCATGCGGTCCGCGACGTCCTCCTGGAGGAACAGCACGCGCAAGGACGAACAACGCTGACCGGCGCTGTCGAAAGCCGAAACCATGACATCCTTCGCCACCTGTTCAGGCAGCGCGGTGGAATCCACGATCATCGCGTTCAACCCGCCGGTCTCGGCGATGAGGGCGGGAATCGGACCGTCCCGCGCCGCCAAAGCCCGATTGATCAGCACCGCCGTCTCCGTCGAGCCGGTGAAGGCCACGCCCATCAGCCCGGGATCGGCGAACATGATCTTTCCGATGCGCGCGCCGTCTCCCGGCACGAGATGAAGCACCTCGCCGGGCACGCCCGCTTCGTGCAGGAGCCGAACCGCAGCCGCCGCGATCAGGGGCGTCTGCTCTGCGGGCTTAGCCAGCACGCTGTTGCCGGCGCCAAGCGCGGCGGCGACCTGGCCAGTGAATATGGACAATGGAAAATTCCACGGCGCGATGCACGCAAAGACGCCGCGTCCGCGCAGCGCCAGGGAATTGCTTTCCCCGGTGATGCCGGGCAGCCTCGCTGCGCCTTCGAAATGGGTTCGCGCTTCCACCGCGTAATAACGCAACAGATCGACCGCCTCGCGAAACTCCGATAGGGCGTTTGGTATGGTGCGCCCTGCCTCGCGCACGAGCAGGCCCATCAACAATGCGCGGCGCTCCTCGAAGAGATCGGCGGCGCGTTCGAGAATGCTCGCGCGCGATGCTCCCCCATGCCGGTCCCAGCCTGGTTGCGCTGTGACCGCAATGTCGAGGGCCGACCGAACATCCTCATCGGCAGCTTCGCCAGCCATGCCGACTTCGCGGCGGCGATTGGCCGGATCGAGCACGGGTTTCCCGGGCCGGGTCCGCTCCACGCCTCCGATGATGGGATAGGACGTCGCGGGACCGCGTTCGAGGGCGCGCCGCATTGTGGAAACAATGCGGCTGCTCATCACCGGATCGCTGAGCAGGAAGCCAGACGAATTGCGTCGGCCCGGAAATATGTCTTGCGGCTTGGCGATACGAGGATTGCGCTTGGGCGCGGTGGCGGCGAGACGCTTTATTGGGTCACCGATCATCTCTTCCAGTGGCGCCTTGTCATTGGCAACCCGATTCACAAAAGACGTATTGGCGCCGTTTTCCAGAAGACGGCGGACCTGATAGGCGAGCAAATCTTCGTGGCTTCCCTCCGGCGCATAGATACGGGTACCGGCTTCCACGCGCATCGGGCGAATTGCATCGTCATAATATTCGTAGAGCGCTTCCCCCATGCCATAGAGGCGTTGAAATTCGAATTTGCGATTGGTGCCTGCGAAAGTCTCGACGGCGGCCAAGGTTTGGGCATTGTGGGTGGCGAATT
>DASQIQ010000200.1:0-7727 GCA_035631495.1 Micropepsaceae bacterium | reverse complement strand
GACAAAGATGCGGGCGTTCCGCGCGCGGATAAGCCCGATTTCTAAGCCGCCAAGCACCGATCAGAAGTGCGGCTTGGCTGCCCGCGGCACATCCTTCCGCTAATGGCCGCGCCAAGGCGTGCGCCGCCGGCTGCCCCGGGGGCGGCTCCCGCGAGCACTGCTGCAAGGGTGAGTCCCAAAGGGAATTCGGCCACTGCCAATCGGTTGGTCCTCCTCCTTCCTTCATGACATCCAGCCGGCCGCCCTCCCCTAATCCTGTGCCTGGAAGGTGAACGAGTGAACCTTAGGAAAACAGCCCTGTTGGGCTTGGATCCCTCGCGTAAAGCCTGGAGAAGGGGCCGGCGGGACTGAAAACTAATCGCGACGGATTATGTCCAAATCCTGGAAATTCGGTTAGCTTTGGGCAATTGGTGCAGCACCGGGAGTACGGCAGGGAGCCGCGTGACGCGGCGGTCTCGAAATCCGAAGGAGCGTATCCGTCAAAGACGGAGCGCGGAGGCGACGGACAGGAGAGGAACACATGCATCTTTCAGCGGTCTTCATCAGGCGTCCGATCATGGCGTCCTTGTTGATGGCGGCTTTTATTCTCGCGGGTCTGTTTGGTTATTCCAATCTCCCCGTCAGCGAATTGCCGAACGTGGATTTTCCCACCATCGATGTGAATGCGGGCCTCCCCGGCGCCGACGCGGAGACCATGGCTTCCTCCGTCGCAACCCCGCTTGAAAAGCAATTCTCCCTGATCTCCGGCGTCGATTCGATGACATCCAGCAGCGGCCAGGGCAATACGCGCATCACGCTGCAGTTTCAGCTAGACCGCAACATCGACGCGGCCTTCCAGGACGTTCAGGCGGCGGTCTCGGCCGCGGCGCGCCAATTGCCGCGCGACATGCCTTCACCGCCCTCGATTCGCAAATCCAATCCGGCCGAAGAAGGCATATTCTACCTGTCGGTCAGCTCGCAGACCCTGCCTCTCACAGTGGTCGATGAATATGTCGAGAATCTGCTGATCGGAAAATTGTCCTCTATCGACGGCGTCGCCGAGGCCGAGGTGTTCGGGCAGCAGCGGCCGGCGGTGCGCGTCCAGGTCGATCCCGCCGCTCTGGCGTCGCGCGGCATCGGCATCGACGAAGTCGCCTCAGCCATCCGCAACACCAGCGTCAATCTCGCCACAGGTTCGATCGACGGCCGTACGCGCTCGGCCGTCATTCATGCGGAAGGCCAACTCAACAAAGCCGACGAATACCGGCGGCAGATCATCTCGTACCGCAACGGCGCACCGGTGCGCTTCGGCGATGTGGCGAACGTCATCGACGGCGTGGAGAACCCGAAGTCCTTTGGCAGTTTCAACGGCGCTCCCTCGATAACGCTCGAACTCCACCGCCAGCCGGGGGCCAACACCATTGCGGTGGTGGACGCGGTCAAGGCGGTGCTCCCGGGCCTGATCGCGCAATTGCCACCTTCGATCCGCGTCCAAACCTATATGGACCGCAGCAATACGATCCGTAACTCGGTCGACGACGTGCAGATCACTCTGCTCATCGCCGCCGGCCTGGTGATTGGCGTGATCTTCGTCTTCCTGCGCACGATATCGGCGACGTTCATTCCATCGATCGCCCTTCCGATCACCATCGTCGGCACTTTCGCCGGCATGAGCGCGATGGGCTACAGCCTCGACAATTTGTCGCTGATGGCTCTCACTTTATGTGTTGGCTTCGTCGTCGACGACGCCATCGTGATGCTGGAAAACATCATGAGGCATGTCGAGGCGGGCGAGGCGCCTATGGAAGCCTCGCTGATCGGTTCGAAGGAAGTGTCGTTCACCATTCCTTCGATGACGCTGGCGCTTGCCGCGGTGTTCATTCCCGTCGTCTTCATGGGCGGCATTGTCGGCAAATTGCTGCACGAATTCGCAGTCACCATCGTCATCGCGGTGCTGGTATCGGGCGTGGTGTCCCTGACGCTGACGCCGATGCTGTGCAGCCGCCTGATCAAGTCGGCCCAGGCGACACACGCCAAGCGCCACAACATCTTCTACCGCATGAGCGAGAGCGGCTTTGCCGCGATTCAACGCGGCTATGAAAGAAGCCTGCGCTGGAGCTTGCACCATCGCCGGGTGATTTTCGTGGTCTTCCTGATCTGCATCGCGGCCACCGTGCAATTGTTCCGCATCCTGCCGCAGGATTTTCTGCCGACGGAGGATACCGGGCGCATCAATGCCAGCACCGAGGGCCTGAACGGCATCTCGTTCTTGGAGATGGGCCGCCATCAGGAAATGGCCCGGCAAGTCCTGCTTACCGACCCGAATATTCAGTCGATCATGAGCTCGGTCGGCTCGGGCGGCGTGCGCGCCGGATTGAATTCCGGCACGCTGAACATGCAGCTCAAGCCCCGCGGCGAACGCAAGCTGACGACCGACCAGGTGATCGCCGAGCTGCGCCCGAAATTCCAGCGCATCCCCGGCATCAACGTCCTGATGCAGAACCGCCCGCCCATTCGCATCGGCGGCTATTTCACGCGCGCGCTGTATCAATACACCATGCAGGACGTCGATCTGCAGGAGCTGTATGCCGCTTCGGGAAAGCTGCTCACCGCGATGCAGCAGGATCCGGTGTTCGCCGACGTGAATACCGACCTCGACCTGTCGACGCCGGCGGTCAACGTCAAGATCGACCGCGACGCCGCGGCTTCGCTCGGCATCACCGCCAACCAAATCGAAACCGCTTTGGGCGCGGCCTTTGGCGGCTTGCGCGTATCTCCGATCTACACCCAGGCAGACCAATATTGGACGATCCTGGAACTGCTGCCGAAATATCAGGAGGACGCGGACGCCCTCAACCAACTCTATCTCGCCACCGCGCGCACCCAGAACATTACCGGCAATGTCGGCTCCTTGGTGCCGCTGTCGGCCGTCGCGAAGATCAGCCAGAGCACCCAGCCACTGACAGTGAACCATTCCGGTCAGCTCGCGGCCGTGACCGTTTCGTTCAACCTGCCGCAAGGCGTGGCGCTCAGTGACGCGGTGAACGAGATCAACCGGCTGAAGACGGATCTGAGCATCCCTGCGTCCGTGCAGACCCAATTCCAGGGCAACGCGCGGGCCTTCCAGGAATCGCAGAAAGGGATGGGCTTCCTGCTCATCGGCGGCGTCCTGGTCGTCTATATTGTGCTCGGCATCCTGTACGAAAGCCTCGTCCACCCGCTGACCATTCTAGCAGGACTGCCGACGGCGTCGGTTGGTGCGCTGCTCACCCTCTGGATATTCCATTACACGCTGACGCTGTACGCCTTCGTGGGCATGGTGATGCTGGTGGGCCTGGTGCAGAAGAACGGCATCATGATGATCGACTTCGCGCTTACCCGCGAACGCATGGAGGGCGCCACTCCCCATGATGCAATCTTAAGCGCCGCCCTTATCCGTTTCCGGCCCATTCTGATGACGTCGATGGCCGCGCTCCTCGGCACCTTGCCAATCGCGATCGGGTACGGCAGGAGCGGCGAAGGACGCAAGCCGCTGGGTCTGGCGGTCGTCGGCGGGTTGCTCGTCAGCCAGGCGCTGACGCTGTACATCACGCCGGTGATCTATCTCTATCTCGATCGGCTCGGAAGGCTGCTGAGCCGCAGAAAGCGCGAGGCTGCAATCGTCCCGGGCGAGTAACTCCCCAAATAGCCCTTCACATCGTGATTGGCAGTGATGTCCAGGGGCCGGCCGAGGGCCAAGAATCCGACCTTCAACTGGCGGTCACTCAATCCCGGTACTCGCCACATGAACGCCTAACCCTGGAGCCCATCGAAAGCCGAGACCGACGAAGCTTGCGCCGGCCAGGAGGAGGCGGTTCTTGCCTGTCAACGGCAGAGGGCGAATGCGCTCCTACCGGGAGGCAACCGTAAATGTCTGCCCAGGCAGCGCTGTGCCCTTCTCGATTGCCCTGAGCAGGGCGACGGCAACCGCCGGTTCAGGTTCTGTCACCGCTTCGGCAATCCGCATCGAACCGTCGGGCATGATGTCGCGCTGGACGACAATCGTACCGACCCGCGGTCCGTTCATGGGTATCGGTTGAGCCATAATTTCCCATTGCGGTATGATGACGTCCCGCGTCGCGGTCACGCTACCATCCGCGGCGAGCACGCGCTCGATACCCTTCGTACCCACCAGCGGCCAGCTTGGCGGAAGATAAGCGAACACCTTTGGGTTATCAGGATGGCTCACGCGCCGCATCAGCACGGCCGAACCGTCCGGCCGGATCACGCGATCGAACTTGACAAGAGCATGCTCGTAGTTGCCGGTCACGTGCGCGTTGCGATCGAGAGTAAGCGCCAGAAGGGGCGCGTCGTCCGCTGGGGTGGTGCCAAGAATTTTGTAGCCGCCGATCGCTCCACCAACCGATCCCACCCATGGATAATGTTGGGCCATGGCGGGGGACGCCAGCCCGACCGCGCAGGCCAAGCCAGCCAAGAGAGTTGTTTTCAGCATTGTCAGTACTCCTTCACTCGCATTCACTCGCATGCTTCATCACGGAGACTCCTCCGCTTCCGCAGCGCTACATTTCATGTGGTAACCCATAGGCGCTCGCTCAATCGGACCATGGTCCAACAGCAGCACTTATGCGGCCGCCTGCGCTCGCGCGGCAATGTCATCGCGCTCATCCCATTGGACGTCCATATGGATGCCAGCGACTCCCCTTGGCCCGTCTGCCCGCTGGGACGGCGGTATTGGCCTGCAGCCATGACATGTCCGTCAGGATCTCCCGGCGCGCGGGATTGAAGCGAAGGCGATCGAGCGGTATCGCGACTGTTCGATATGCCTCGTTCAGCGTGATGATCCCCACCGG
Source organism: Micropepsaceae bacterium (assembly GCA_035631495.1). Classification (GTDB taxonomy): domain Bacteria; phylum Pseudomonadota; class Alphaproteobacteria; order Micropepsales; family Micropepsaceae; genus CAIYRG01. Next base: position 2,898 of record DASQIQ010000200.1, on the reverse strand, counting down.
CGTTTCACCGTCTTGGATCTCGATACGCACGAAGTGACCGACCGTCGACCCGCGTGGCGTTCTCACCGGGGCGTTAGCGAGCCCGCTCTCGGCGGTAACCGCGGTGTTTCCGCCAATGGACTGCGCCTGGGCAAAAGTGAAGGTCCAGCCTACGGGCGGGTTCTGCAACCCTCCAAAAGCGGGGCCGGCGCCCGACAATAGGCATGCAACAGTCACGATCCCGGCAATGCCGGCCACAAATTTGTGCATGATAGAATCTCCTATCGCGTCGCTACTGTGGGAACCAACACAGGCCGGTAAGACGGGTTGCGGCACACCCAATTGGCCGTTGATCCAACGACGAGGCTGATGCCGGTGGAGATGGGCCGCAGGCGGCGCAGTTCAGCTATGACATGCACCGCCGAAAGTTGCGCAAAGAGTCCGCAGCGTCAGCGTCAGTGCGCAACACCGCGTCATCTCCCATACTTGGCGGCTGGCCCTAAGCGATTCACCCGATAGCATAACCACGGCCTGGGAATAGTGTGCCTTGGCCGGTCCCCAAGCCGGCCTACGAGAAGAGCCCGCCGTCGCAGCTCCCTCCCGGCGCCGGCGGGCTTTTCCATTTCACTCCAGCGATGGCCTCGGCTTGCAGCGCCTCGATCGCACCGCCACAGTTGCAGCAGACGAGTCGGGCGCGGCGGGTGGCCGATGGCTGGGGCGGAATCGGAATTGAGCCGGAAGACGAGCGGTCCTGGGCGCATCGGAAGGGCACTGCACCGCTCCGGCGCGGCGCGCGGATATCTGCTGCTCTCGCCCGCCATGGCGGTGCTCCTCTTCGCGCTGGCGGCGCCGATCGCGCTTCTGGTGCTCTACAGTTTCTGGACCCAGAACGGGCTGGTGCTCGACACCAACCCGACGCTTGCGCAATACGTGGCCATCGCCAGCCGCGAGGGCTACCGGACCCTCTTTCTGCGCTCGATCGCCATTTCTTCAGCAGTGACGCTGGTCACCGTCGCCCTCGCCTATCCGATGGCCTATTTCGTCGCCTTCCGTGTGCGCCGTGCAAAATTCATCTGGCTCTTGTTGCTGACCATACCGTTCTGGACCAGCTATCTCCTGCGCGTTTTCGCCTGGAAGGTGATCCTCGGCTTTGACGGCGTCATCAATTCGGCGCTGATCCGCCTCGGCCTGATTTCGCACCCCCTGGAATTCCTGCTCTACAATCCGACCGCCGTGGTGATCACGCTGGCGCATGCCTATGCCGCCTTCGCCATCCTTCCTATCTATGTCTCGCTGGAGAAAATCGACCGCTCGCTGCGCGAAGCCGCCGCCGATCTCGGCGATGGCCCGTTGCGGCGATTCTTGCGGGTGACCTTGCCGCTCTCGCTTCCCGGGGTGCTCGGGGCGGCAATCCTCATTTTCGTGCCGACGACAGGCGATTATGTGACGCCGACTCTCGTCGGCGGCTCCGACGGCGTGATGATCGCCAACATCATCCAGGTGCAGTTCGGCCGCGTGAACAATTGGCCCCTCGGGGCGGCCCTGGCGATCAGCAGCATGGCCGCCGTCGCGGTGATCGCGGTGGCCTTCATCCAGGCGGCGCGCCTGGCCGTGGCGCGCATCCGATGATGAATCGTCGCGCTCAGCATGAGGGAGGACACGGGCTGGCGATCTACGCGATGCTTTATCTCGCCTTTCTCTATGTCCCGGTGCTGCTGCTGCCGCTGTTTTCGTTCAATGATTCTGCCTTCATCGCCTTCCCGCTCTCCGGCTTCACGACCAAATGGTACACCGCGATGGCGGCTGACGAAGACATGCGCGCGGCGCTCGCAAATACGCTGAAGGTCGGCGCGGCGGCCTCGCTGATTTCGACGATCCTGGGCCTGCTCACCGCGAAAGTGTTGGCGCGCGGCATTCCCGGCGGCGCTTTCTTCGCCGGTTTCGCCAGCCTGCCGCTTTTCATCCCCGACATCGTGCTGGGCATCGCGCTTCTGATGCTGGTGACCGCTCTCGATATCCCGCTGTCCTTGCTGAGCGTCGTCGTCGGCCATGTCGCGATCTGCCTGCCTTTCGCCGTCGCGGTTTTGTTGTCGCGCTTCGAAGGCTTCGATCCCAACCTCGAGGAGGCATCGCGGGATCTGGGCGAAACCGGCTGGATGACGTTCTGGCGGGTGATTTTCCCGCTGGTGCTGCCGGGCATCGTGGCGAGCCTGCTGCTCACCTTCATCGTGTCGTTCGATGATTTCCTGATCGCTTTTTTCCTCTGCGGCACGGACACGACGCTGCCGGTCTATATCTGGGGCGAGCTGCGCTTCCCTTACAAACTCCCCAATGTGTTGGCGCTCGGCGCGACCATTCTGATCGCATCCTCAGCCCTCATTGCTCTGGCCGAATGGGTGCGGCGGCAAGGCGTGTCGGGTTCAGCACGCGGCCATGGAATCGGGATCTGAGCGTGGGCGAGGAATTTCTGCGCATCGAGAACCTCTCCAAGCGCTTCGGCGCCACGCTCGCCGTGGACGGCGTGACGCTAAACATTGCGCGCGGTGAGTTCTTCTCGCTGCTCGGCCCGTCGGGCTGCGGCAAGACCACTTTGCTGCGGATGATCGGCGGCTTCACGCTTCCTGACACCGGGAGCATTGCGCTCGACGGCGAAGACGTGACCAATCTTCCGCCCAACAAGCGCGCCACCAATATGGTGTTCCAATCCTACGCGATCTTTCCGCATCTGAACGTGCGCGACAACATCGCCTATGGCTTGAGGACCGAGCGTCTTTCGGGGGCGGAGCGCGAGCATCGCATCGCCGGGGCACTCGCCATGATCAAGCTCGAAAGCTATGGCGAGCGGCGGGCCCACCAACTCTCCGGCGGCGAGAGGCAGCGCGTCGCGCTGGCGCGCGCACTGGTGAAGCGCCCGAAGGT
>DASQIQ010000199.1:0-2053 GCA_035631495.1 Micropepsaceae bacterium | reverse complement strand
GGACGGGAGCTTGCGCTGACGGCGCCCAAAGCGCGTGGCGTCGCGGTCTGGGGCCCGGCGCCCGCCTTCTATCAAGTCCTGCGCGGACGTACGCGCGAGCGATTGCTGGTACAGGCGGAACGGAATGTCGACATCCAGTCTTATTTGCGGGCCTGGCTCGCGCCCGTGAAAATTCCCTCCAGCGTGCGGCTGACCGTCGACATCGACCCCATCAGCTTTTTTTAGGCCAACGATCCGTTAACCAAGAAAATCAGCAGTTTTCCTCGATTTCTTGGTCAAGCCGTTAACCATGTTTCGCCGAGAAGCGTCCTATTGGAATTCGCGCACGTCGGCGAGGTGCCCCGCAATCGCGGACGCCGCCGCCATGGCGGGGCTCATCAGATGCGTGCGCCCGCCGCGCCCCTGCCGTCCTTCGAAATTGCGGTTGGAGGTGGAGGCGCAACGCTCGCCCGGCTCCAGTTTGTCCGCGTTCATGGCGAGGCACATCGAGCACCCCGCCTCCCGCCATTCGAAACCGGCCGCGAGGAAGATCTTGTCCAAGCCTTCCGACTCGGCCTGTTTTTTCACAAGGCCTGAACCGGGCACCACCATGGCGCCGACATGGGACGAAACTTTGCGGCCCTTCTTCAATTCATGCTCCACGATCTTCGCCGCTTCGCGCAAATCCTCGATACGGCCATTGGTGCAGGAGCCGATGAAAGCGCGGTCGATTCTGACCTCGCGCAACGGCGTGCCGGGCTTCAGATTCATATAAGCGAGCGCGCGGTTTATTCCCTCACGCTTGTTATGGTCGGCCTCAGCCGCCGGATCGGGCACGCGCCCGGTGATGGGAAGCGACTGCTCGGGACTGGTGCCCCAGGTCACCATGGGCGCGATCTCGGCCGCGTTCAGATGCACCTCCGTATCGAATTTCGCGCCCTCGTCGGATTTCAGCGTGCGCCAGTAGGCGATAGCCGCTTCCAACGCCGCGCCTTTGGGCGCGCGCGGCTTTCCGCGGATATAATCGAACGTCGTCTCGTCCGGCGCGATCAGGCCGGCGCGCGCGCCCGCTTCGATCGACATGTTGCAGACGGTCATGCGCCCTTCCATCGACAGCGCACGAATCGTATCGCCGGCATATTCGATGACATAGCCGGTGCCGCCTGCCGTGCCGATCTTGCCGATGATGGCGAGGATGATGTCCTTCGCGGTGACGCCGATCGGAAGCTTCCCCTCCACGGTGATGCGCATATTCTTCGAGCGCGTGGTGGAGAGAGTTTGCGTCGCGAGCACATGCTCGACTTCCGACGTGCCGATGCCGATGGCGATGGAGCCGAATGCGCCATGCGTCGCGGTATGGGAATCGCCGCAGACGATGGTGAGGCCGGGCAGCGTCCATCCTTGTTCAGGGCCGATGATGTGAACGATGCCCTGGCGGATATCGTTCATGCCGAAATATTCGATGCCGAATTCGCGCGCATTGTTTTCCAGCGTGGCGACGCTCTTGGCGGAATCGGGGTCGCTGATGCCCTTGCTTCGGTCCGTGGTTGGCACGTTGTGATCGGCGACGGCGAGCGCGAGCTCCGGCCGGCGCGCCTTGCGCCCGGTTTCGCGCAACCCCTCGAACGCCTGGGCGCTGGTCACCTCATGAACGAGATGCCGGTCGATATAGATGACGCTCGCCTCGCCGGGCGCTTCGTGGACGAGATGGCTGTCCCAGATCTTGTCGTAGAGCGTTTTGGGGCTGCGGGCGTTCATGGGCATGATCCTGGTTTGCGCAAAGTGCCAGTGTGGTGAATTTGAAGTTCCTAGTATCGGCATGGCATACGCGGTTAGGAACTTCAAATTCGAGAACCACACTAGAATCAATAAATTGCTAGCGTGGCTTTGAATCCGAAATTCGCTCGCAGAGCTGCCCCGAGATATAGCGAATTTCGGATTCGCCACGCTAGTATGAACATCGAAAATGACGCCCGGCTCAAGGGTCTTGCGGACGGGCCTCGCTGGATTTGATGTCAACGGGCGCTGAAGTACAGCACCGCCAGAATGATCAGAACGGTGATGAATTGGGCCA
>DASQIQ010000198.1:0-3010 GCA_035631495.1 Micropepsaceae bacterium | reverse complement strand
CTCTGCGCATCCCGGTGCGAGAAGAAGGCCAGCAGCCGGCCGAGTGACCGCAACGGCTCTAAAAATCCGGCTTGGCCGCAACGGGGACGTCGGACTCTTTGTTGTAATAATATTCATGCGTGTTTTCGGCGCAGACGCTTTCCGGCCATTCCTCCGCTGGAACAATCGTGCTGGGCCGGTAGGTTACAGTCGCTGTCCAGGGTGAGGTGAAGACGCCTTCATCCTCGACGGTGAATTGGAGCTGGAGGTGCTTGCCCCGATAGTTCTTGTCGACTCTCCCCTCGGCGATTTGATTCTCTTTTGCGTCCCGTTCCAACCCGTCTTTCGCCGCTTCGTAATCGATCAGCCGGTAGCGTTCCACCACGTGTAGAGCCTTGCTGTATGGCGTGCCGTAGAGGTCGAGCATCGCATAGGGCCGTTCGGTCCTGGTCCCCACGGTGTCGATCACCAGCGTGTCGCCTTCGTAATGGCCTACCGAATCCCCATACCAGGACGGCGTGGGTTTCGCCGGATGCGGCTGATTCATGCGCACGCGGCGGACCTGGTGATCCGCATCGTAAAGCATGGTGATGTGATCGCCCTGCTGCAGAATCTGCAGTCCGAAACTTTTATAGATGAACGGCACGGGTTCGGGCCAACATTGGTTGGCGGGATTGGGATAGGTCACGCCGGCGAGCGACAATTCGCCGTGCTTCTTCACGATTTCCGCGGCTTCCGGCTTCAAAATCGGGTTGGTGTAATCGCCGACGAGCTGATCATAATTGCTCACGCCGTTGCGCCGCGATTTGTTCGTCACCGGGCGGGGACCCGATGCCATCGGCTCAAAGCCTGGCAAGGACGGATGCCACCAATTCCCGGAGAAATCGGGGATGGCAGGCGAGTGCGATTGGCCAAAACTCGGCGTCACCGTCGCCGCCACGAAAGTCACCAAGAGGAAAAGTTCCCGCCGCCGCATGATCCCGACTCTCCCGTTTATTGCCGGCCTGGCCTCATCTCTGTGAGGCCCTATTTTCGATTTTATCGCAAACACGGCGACAGCGCACGGGGCAGACATAAAAGCTCATATCTGCGGGCAATGCCTTGCGTTCATTCCGGCAGTCCGGCTTTCTTGAGGCCCGAAAGCCAGCGCTTGCGATCCTCGGCGCGGCGGAACGGCCGGTTCAGACGCTCGTCGTGCAGCGTCAATCCCGGTAGCAGACGCGAGAATTCGGCGATACCAGCCCGGGCGTCCGCCATGCGCCCGAGATTGGCCGCGGCCACGGCATTCAGGGCATGCGTGTCCGGAAAGGTTGGGCTGCATTCCATCGCTCGCTTGGCGTTCTCCGCCGTCTGTTCGTAGTTTTCGACGCTCAAATAAGCCCAGGCGATCTGTATGTGCCAAAGCACCATCAGGAAGTCGCGCGGGCTCAACCGCAGCGCCTCCTGTGAACGCTGGATGGCCGGTTCGCACTCCCCGCCAAATGCGTAGGCGGCGCCCAAGAAACCGCGCGCGGAGCTGGAATTCGGATCGAGCTCGATGGCCCGCAGGAACCGCCGGATTCCATCGTCATGGCGGCCTTCCCCGAACACTTCTGCCGACGCGAGCACCGCGTGCGCCGCCGCGTCCTGGTCATCCGCCGCCACCGCGCGGCGAGCGTATTGGCCCCCTATTCCCATCGCGACGGAAAGCGGTTCTTTCGTCCACCCGAAGACGCCCGCCAGAAGCCAGGCCTGTGCCAGAGTGGAGAGCGCCAAAGTATTATTGGGTTCGCGGCGCACCAATTCGCCGAGCAGGCGGCGTGCCTCGCTGCTGTCCTCCGGTGTAAAGCGTCCGATATGCCAATGGGCGCGCATCAAGCGCTCCCATTGACCAAGGTCGGCAACCTCCTTGCCCAGCGAGCGCTGGATTTCCGCCGCAACGATCTCGGGCGCGATGGCGCCGATGATGTTGTGTGTCATCTCGTCCTGAATGGCAAAGATGTCCTCGAGCGCCCGGTCGTAACGTTCGGCCCAGACGTGGTGTCCGTCGGCGGCATCGATCAATTGTGCGGTGATACGGACGCGGTTTCCCGACTTACGTACACTGCCTTCGAGCACGTAGCGCACGCCGAGTTCTCGCCCGATCTGGCGTATGTCGACTGTCTTGCCCTTGTAGCTGAATGAAGAGTTGCGGGCGATGACGAACAGCCCGCGCGATTTGGACAGCGTGGTGATGATGTCCTCGGCGATGCCGTCGGCGAAGAATTCCTGTTCCGGATCGCCGCTCATGTTCTGGAAGGCAAGCACTGCGATCGAGGGTTTGTCGGGCCGCGGCAGCCCGGGCGCGCTGTCCAAAGGTGGTAATTCGCAGACGAAATCATCGGCGCTCGTGGGGTGGCAGAACTCCGGCCAGCCGCGCGCACGCCAGTAATCGACGAGCCCCGCCTTGCGCACGAAGGCTTTGAACCGCTCCGTCTTGCGAACTGCCACATAGGACGAATGCCAGAGCGCATCGGTGGCGGCGCTCACCAAATAGCCCGCCTCAACGCTGCCCTCGTAGAATTCAAGGGCGCGGTCGGGAATCCCAGTATGAAGATAGATGTAGTTTAGCGGCCCCCCAAATCTCGGCAAATTTTCCGACGAGGCCGCAGTCGCAGGGGCCGCGCGCAGAATCCGCGCAGCTTCTTTCATCGTTTCGAGGGAGTAATCCCCGGAAGACGTCTCCAGTAGAAGGTCGGCGGCTTCGCTGTACCGGCCCGCCGCCACATACATCCTGGCAAGGTCCGCCCGCCCTATGTCTGAACGCGCTGCGCCCGGAGGCAGAGTCTTGATCGTCGCGATAGCGGCGTCATTCTGTCCGTTCAGCCACTGTAAACAGGCGGTCTGTCCGTTAAATACCGGAACGAAGGGCTCCTGCGTCTGCAATTGTTGCCGCATCGCGAGCGCTTCCTTCACGCGGCCCACGCCAGCAAGCATCAAGCTATAGGAGTGCAGAACATCCGGGTTGTTGGGGTCCAGCGCGAGCGCCTTGGAGTAATTCTCCTCGGCGAGC
>DASQIQ010000197.1:0-4139 GCA_035631495.1 Micropepsaceae bacterium | reverse complement strand
ATCTCGTGCTCGAACCTTATCGCCGGTGAGGAGGTGTTCATGACGAAGCTGAAGCTCGGAACGATTCCGGACGACAAGCCGGTGAAGATTACGATCCAACTAGCAGCACCTGTCCATCGCGACCTCGTCGCCTACGCTCAGGCGTTGGGACGCGAAACAGGCGAAGGGCCAATCGAGCCAGCGAAGCTCATCGGGCCAATGCTGGTGCGCTTTATGGCAACCGATCGCGCCTTTGGCAAACTCAGGGCGTCAGGCGCCGGCGAACAGACGCCTTGATCTCGCTGCATCGCCTTTCTTGACCCTCATGCGAGAGGCGAGTAGCGTCCCGGTATGTTCAATTCAGGACATATGCGACGTCTGTGTGCCACGATCCTAGCGCTCTCGCTTATATTGGGCGGGGCATCGCAAGCCCTCGCATCCATCACGATGCTTCATTGCGCGATGAATATGTCGGCAGACCATTCCATGTCGATGTCTGCGGACATGGATGGAATGAGCAAGGCTCACCACGACACCCCGTGCACAACTTCGGATACGGACTGCGCCGCCTGCATGGCGCTATTTGTGGCGCCGATGCTTGAGCGCCATCTCTCGGTCGTCGCTCTGCCCGGCCACAAAGTGGAAATTTCTACGATTACCGGCAGCGGCCGTTCGATCCCGCCAGCACTTCCTCCTCCCATTACGCTCGCCTAAAGAGCGAGCTGGTTTTTGCTTGTCGTAAGAACAGCTCGACCGCGTTTAGCGGTCGACACGTCTTAGCGTCGCGAAAATCGCGGTGTGCCCTCACGCCCAGCGCGTTTCGGGGTACCGGCAAAAGCACTCTCTTTCATTGATCAACGGCAGCGTCCCCCCGAAGGGGCGATCGCCCGTCAAGACAGCCCAGGATGCGGCGCGGATTGATTCCGTTTTGCATGCCATCGCCAATCGAAGGAGTTTTTATGCGCCTTTCATTCATGAGTCTCATCATTGGTTTATTCATAACGCCTGGCGCCACGACCGCCAGTTTCGGTGCCAACAATGGGCCACATTGGGAAGCGGTGAACGCCCAAGTTCCCGCCGGCAAACTCACACACCTCGATGTGCGCTTGATCGGCGCAAATGGAAAACCCGTCACGGGCAAGGTGATGGTCACGCAGACACGCCTTGATATGGGACCCGACAACATGGCGGCGATGACGACCATGGTGCGACCCGTTGTTTCGGCACAAGCCGCGATAACGAGTTTTGAGGCGCAGCTATCCCCCGGCAGATGGGCTCTCAATATTTCCGCGAATGTCGCTGGAATGAATCAGCCCGTGGTGGGGCAGGTGGTGTTCACTGCGGTGGCCGGCAAGTGAAACAGATGTTTGCAAAGCGCGAGAGGGCGGCCTGCTGCGGCCCTCACGCGCCGGAGGAGTACGCTATGGTTGAACCATTCCGAAATGTATGCCGGCTATCTGTGCTGAGCTTGGCCGTCGTCCTCGCGCTGAGCGCTGCTCCGGTGCTTGCCGCTGAGGCCACGAATCCCACAGGCATGGAAGCCTTGCCTGGCGCCACTGTCGAAGGCTTGTTGGCGCTGGTCAAAAACTACAATCCCAACCTCGCCGCCGCGGCGCTCGATGCTGAAGAGGCGGCGGCGAAAATTTATCCGGCCGGCGCGCTCGATGATCCCACGGTCAGTCTTTCTCGGGACGAAGGGTTCCGTCAAACGATGCTTTCTGTGTCTCAGGAATTCCCCCTGTGGGGGAAACGAAGCCTGCGCCGTGGCGTGGCCGAAGCCAATGCGCGTTCGGTCCGCGATCGTCAGGGCAGTTTGCAACGCGAGCTCGAAGAACAGTTGAAAGTCGCCTTTGCCCAATACTACGCGGCTGACCGGGCCCTGGCCGTGACCCATGACATTCACACCTTGCTCGACAGTCTCTCCGAGACCGTGCGGACGCGCTATGCGCAAGGGCTACCGAGCCAGTCCGATGCAATACGCGCCGATCTCGAGCGCACAAAGATCAATTCAGAGTTTTTCATGCTGGAACGGGACAGTGAGGCCGCGAAAGCCAAGATCAATGCTCTTATCGGCCGGTCCGCCGATAGCCCGCTGGCACAGCCCACCGCGCTTCGCGGAGTGCCCCCGGCCCAATCTCTGGTCCTGGCGAGTTTGCTGATACGTGCGCGGGATCAGAACCCGATGTTTGCGATGGCGGCTGCGGATATTCAGGCCGCCCAAGGCGAGGTGACGCTCGCCGAAAAGAGTTGGTATCCCGACGTGACAGTCAGCGTTGGCGCCGACGATCTTCCCGGCATGGGGCCGCGCGCGACGGTTGGCGTTGGAATCAAGATTCCGCTTCAAGGCGACCTGCGGCGCGCCAATGAACAGGCCGCAAGTGCCAAGGCTTCGGCTGCTCGGGCGCGGCTTGCGGGGACAGCTTTGCAAGTCGAGAGTGAACTCAAGACCGCGATCGCAACCTTGACGCAAACACAACAGAACCGGGCGCTGCTGAATGACGCGCTGCGGCCGCAGACGGAAGCCGCGTACCGATCGGCTCTCGCGAGTTATGAAAATACGCGCGGTGACCTGACGGCCGTCATTGAAGCTGCGCATCAGCAGATTGAAGTCAATCTCGAACTTTTGCGAGCAGAGACCGAAGAGCAGACGGCCTTTGCGAGCGTCGAGCGTTTAGCGGGAGGCGGGCTATGAAATCCTGGGCAATTGGCTTCGGCGTTTTACTGCTCGTCACCGTAGGATCGGCGGGTGGTTATTGGATCGGGCTCCGCCAGCACGATGGCGCCTCGGTGGACGCGCGAAAGATCCTCTATTACCGCAATCCCATGGGCCAGCCCGACACTTCGCCGGTGCCCAAAAAAGATTCGATGGGAATGGATTACCTGCCGGTCTACGCCGATGCGGCGCCGTCTCAGGCACCGCAAAACGCCCCCGCGACCGGTGAGAAGCGCGTCCTCTATTACCGCAATCCCATGGGTCAGCCTGATACCTCGCCGGTGCCTAAGAAGGATTCCATGGGGATGGACTACCTGCCGGTCTATGAGGGCGAGGAGCCGACCAGTGCCGGCGTCGTCAAGATCAGCCCCGAGCATATTCAGCAACTGGGCGTCCGCAGCGAACCCGTCGAAATGCGCCAGCTCGCTCAAACTGTTCAGTCGGTGGGGACGGTGCAGGCCGATGAGCGCCGTCTCTTCGTCGTCAACACGAAATTTGACGGTTGGATTGAGACGTTAAATGTCTCAGCGACGGGGCAGGGAGTGCGCCAGGGCGAGCCCTTGATGAGCATTTATGCGCCCGAGCTCGTTGCCGTACAGCAGGAATATCTGCTCGCCCGTCAATCGCTCCTGAATTTGAGCCAGGCGTCGGCGGATGTGCAGAATTCCGCGCGGGAGCTCGCGGAAGCAGCCCTGCAACGTCTGCGCAATTGGGACATCTCGAACGATCAGATTGAGCGCCTGAGGCGCGAGGGAACTCTCACGCGGACGCTGACCTTACGCTCGCCGACGGACGGCGTCGTACTTGAAAAAATGGCGGTGGCGGGCGCGCGCGTCATGGCCGGCGAGCCGCTTTACCGCATCGCCGATCTCGGTTCGGTATGGGTCCTTGCCGATCTGTTCGAGCAGGACCTCGCGGCCATTCGCCAAGGTCAAAGCGCCGTGGTGACGGTCGAGGCCTATCCCGGCCTGTCCTTCAGCGGCAAGGTGGATTTCATCTATCCGACGGTGACCCAGGAAACACGAACGGCGAAGGTCCGGATCGTGATCGAAAATGCGGCAGGGCGCCTCAAGCCGGGGATGTACGTGAAGATCGCCTTCCAAGTTCCCATGGGGGCCGCACCTGTTCTGGCGGTGAGTGAATCCGCAGTGCTGGACAGCGGCAATCGGCAAATTGTCCTCATCGATCTCGGCCAAGGCCGCTTTGAGCCGCGAGACGTGAAGTTGGGGGCGCATACGGCCGGCTATTACGCGGTGCGCGAGGGTCTGAAGACGGGCGACACGGTCGTGGTAGGGGCCAATTTCTTGATCGATGCCGAGAGCAACCTGCGCGCGGCGCTGCAGAATTTCGCGGCGCCTGGGCCGGCACCGCAGGAAGGGGGCGCTGATGGGCTCGATCATCCGCTGGTCCAGCCAGAACATTGTTCTGGTTTTGCTGGCCACTCTCT
>DASQIQ010000196.1:0-5133 GCA_035631495.1 Micropepsaceae bacterium | reverse complement strand
TTCCCGACCGCCACCAACAGATGCTCGTCTACCGTGTAATGGTGATACATGTTGAACTGCATCAGCGCGACGACACGGCCGAATTCCGGCATGAAGCGGCCCATGACGCCTGCTTCGTTCATGCGCCTGAGCGCGCGTTCGGGATCGCGGCGCGAGCACAGAATATCGAGAAACAGCCGGTTGGCCTGTGGGTCATTGCGCAAATTGTCGTCTATCAGATCGAGCTGACGCGTCACGCTGCGCAATGTCGCCGGATGTACGTCCAGGCCCTTCGCATCGGCGATATGGAACAGGCGGATAAGGTTGACCGGGTCCTCGCGGAACAGGCCGGAACGCGCGGCAAGCCGTCCGTTGTCGACGAAAAAATCATCGTTCGAGGAACGCAATTTGAGGAAACCGGGCAAGAGCCGCGTCAATGAAGGATGGCTCTTGCGGTTCTGCTCCTCGAGCGCAGCGCAGAAGATACGGGTGAGATCGCCCACGTCCTTGGCGACCAGAAAATAGCTGCGCATGAAGCGTTCGACGGCCCGATGAAGATTGGCGTCGGCGTAGCCCAGCCGCTTGGCGAGCTCGGGCTGCATGTCGAAGGATAGCCGTTCTTCGGCCCGGCCGGCGAGATAATGCAGGTGGCAGCGTACCGTCCACAAAAAGGCTTCCGCTTTCTGGAACGTCTTGAATTCGTCTTTGGTGAAGACGCCGTGATGGACGAGGTCGCTCGCATCTTCGACGCGGTATAGATATTTGCCGATCCAATAAAGCGTCTGCAGATCGCGCAGCCCGCCCTTGCCGTCCTTGACATTGGGCTCGACCAGATAGCGGCTTTCGCCTTGGCGTTTGTGCCGCTCGTCACGCTCGGCGAGCTTGGCTTCGACAAAATCCTGGCCATTGCCGGTGGCGATATCGGTCCAGAATTTCTTGCGCAGCTCGTCGTAAAGCTGGCGGTCCCCCCACAGAAACCGCGCTTCCAGAAGCGAGGTACGGATCGTGATGTCCTGCTTGGCCAGGCGCACGCATTCCGGTACCGAACGGGTCGCGTGGCCGACCTTCAACCCGATATCCCACAACATATGCAGGATGAATTCGATGACACTCTCGTCCCATGCCGTCTCTTTGAACGGCCGCACGAATAGGAGATCGATGTCGGAGGCCGGCGCCAGCAATCCACGGCCATATCCGCCGGTGGCGACAATCGCCAGCCGTTCGGAGGTCGTCGGATTGGGCGCCAGGTAGAAATGCCGGACCGCAAAATCGTATAGGACCTGTATCGTCGTGTCCTGCAACGCGGAGAGCGCGCGCGCCACCGAAAGGCCAGGACTCACCCCCGATTCCATCCCCGCCTTCACCCGCTCGCGAGCGGCTAGGAACGCGGTGCGGATGGTTGAGAGGGCAGCCTTTCGCAGCGCGGCCTTATCGCCGCCCGAGGAACGCGCCAGCGCGGTCAAATCGCGGCGCAGGGCATCGCCGTCCAGCGGCTGACCGCCGTCCATCACCGTCGTGGACAGGATTCCTGCGTCGGCACCCATCAGGTTCATCCGCACATAGAAGGCCGCCGGCCCCTCAAAGGCAAGGCGCGGCATTGCAGCTGGGGCCGAGCACTACAAGATGTACGTTAATTCATGGCTCGCGGAACTTCGACAAGGGCCGCGCCAGGATGTAGAGAAGGTTTATGTCAAGGGTCGTGAAAACCGTTCTCGTGACCGGCGCCGCGATGCGTCTTGGCCGTGCGATCGCGCTCCATCTGGGCAAGGCGGGCTGGTCGGTTGCGGTCCATTACAACAAATCGCAAGCGGAAGCCGAGGAGACGGTTTCGGCCCTGCATGAGATGGGCGTGCATGCGGCGGCGTTGAACGCCGATCTGTCCTTGGAGGACGACACTCAGAGGCTGATCGCACGTGCAAACCAAGCGGTTGGACCTCTGACGGCGCTGGTGAACAACGCCTCGGTATTCGAGAGCGATACGCTTTCCACCATGACGCGCGAGTCCTGGGACAAGCACATCGAGACCAATCTGCGCGCCCCCCTGGTCCTCGCGCAGAATTTCGCGGAGCAACTTCCGACAACAGCGGAAGGGGCCATCGTCAATTTGCTGGACCAGCGCCTCTTGAAACCGACGCCGCAATTTCTCTCCTACGGCGTCAGCAAAGCGGGGCTTCATTGGCTGACGGTGACCATGGCTCAGAGTCTTGCTCCCCGGATCCGCGTCAACGCGGTGGCCCCCGGACCGACTTTGCGCAATGCGCGCCAGAGCGAAGCCCATTTCAAACGCCAGCAGGCGTCCACGATTTTGGGACGTGGAGCGCTTCCGGAAGACGTTGCCGCCGCGACTCAGTATCTGCTTGAAGCGCGTGCCGTAACCGGTCAGATGATCGCCGTCGATGGCGGCCAGCATCTCGCATGGCGAACGCCCGATGTCACGGGTGTGATGGAATGAACAGCAACAGAGTGGTCGTCCTAATTCGCGATCTCGAGCTTTTGGCGCGAATCGGCGTGCACGGCCATGAGCAGGGCAAGCCCCAGCCGGTGCGCATCAATGTGGCGCTCACGGCGGACATGGGCGCAGGCGGCGACAGGTTGGAGAACGCCGTCGATTACGAAGCCGTAGCGGAGAGGATTCGCGCCCTCATCGCCGCCGGCCATATCAATCTTGCCGAGACCTTGGCCGAGCGGATCGCCGCCGCCTGTTTCGAAGACCGGCGCGTGAGGCATGCGCGCATTCGCGTGGAAAAACTCCACGCGCTTCCCGGAGCCGAAGCCGCCGGTGTGGAGATCGAGCGCGACGCGCCGGGGTAAGCTTTAAGACCTTCCGCCTTCCACCGGGCAGCCCTCGGCGCGCCAGCGCAACATCCCGCCGGACAAATTCGCCACCCTGTCGAATCCCGCTTGTTGCAGAATCGCGGTTGCCTGCGCCGATCGTCCACCGGCGCGGCAGACGGCAACCACGGGACGGTCTTTCGCGAGCTCGCCCGTGCGTCCCGACAACTCGCCCAAGGGGATCAGCTTCGCACCGCGGATGCGTCCCAAGGGCCCGGTGAACTCGTCCGGCTCGCGCACATCCAGGATTTGGACGGCTGCCAAATTGTCTTCGAGCCATGTGGGCTGCAATTCCCACACGCCGGCAAAGGTGCAGCTGAGCGGCGCCCAATCGGGGTCGTGCATCGGTTGGTTCTCCTCGGGTCTCCCGCATTGCAGATTGGCGGGCACGGCGATGTCGATTTTCTTGGGATGGGCAAGATGCAGACCCTTCATGAAGCCCACGAAGTCGTTCTCCGAAAGTGCCCCGCCCAACCGCGGATTGAACCGCTTTTCCTCCGCTACGCTGGTGACGGTCAGGCCGCGATAATCATGCGCCGGATAGAGAAGGCACGTATCGGGCAGGGTGAAAAGCTGCAGGTGCACGGATCGGTATAGCGCACGCGAATTGCCTTCCTGGAAATCCGTGCGGCCGCTGCCCCGGATGAGGAGGCAATCCCCGCAAAACGCCATGGATTCGTCGTCCAGGACATAGCTGACGCAGCCCAAAGTGTGGCCCGGCGTGCTCCGCGTCTCGACGTAATGCTCGCCGAAACGGACCTTGTCACCATGCTCAAGATACAGGTCGGCGCCTTTCGCTCCGCTGGCCGCGGACAGCGCAATGCGGCTCCCCCAGCGCGTTTTCAGAAGCGTGGCACCCGTTACATGATCGGCGTGGACATGGGTTTCCAGAGTCCAGATGAGTTTGAGGCCCAGTTCCTGAAGAAGGGCGCTGTCGCGCCGCACCTGCTCGAACACCGGATCGATCAGGATGGCCTCGCCACTTTTGCCGCACCCCAACAGATAGGTGTAGGTGGCCGATTGCGGGTCGAACAATTGCCGGAAAATGAGCGCCATTAGACTTCCCTGCAAATGGCCGGCGCTTTGGGGCGCAAACGAATGCGCCCAATGTATTATATTGGTTTGCCATGGATGAAAACTCACCCGGCCCGCCGCCCGATCCCAACTCGGACGCTCCCTCGCAAGCGCCGCTGAAAGGCGCCGCGCGGATCGAGGCCTACCTCAAGACGCTTCCCGACGGCCCGGGCGTCTATCGCATGCTCAATGCGAAGGGCGAGGTGCTTTACGTCGGCAAGGCCAGCAGCCTCAAGAAGCGCGTCGCCGCCTATGCGAAGCCGACGAACCAGTCCTACCGGATCGCACGAATGATCTCCGAGACGGCCGAGATGATCTTCATTTCCACGGCCTCGGAAACCGAAGCGCTGCTGCTCGAATCCAACCTCATCAAGCGGCTGAAGCCCCGCTATAATGTCTCCTACCGCGACGACAAGAGCTTCCCGAACATCTTGTTGCGCAGCGATCACGCTTTCCCCCAGGTCCTGAAGCATCGCGGCGCCAAATCGCGCGAGGGCATCTATTTCGGCCCCTTCGCCTCGGCCGGCTCCGTGAACATGACCTTGAACACGCTGCAACGCGCCTTTCTCTTACGCTCTTGCTCGGACGCAGTGTTCGAAGGGCGCACCCGCCCCTGCCTGCTCTATCAAATCAAGCGCTGCAGCGCGCCCTGCACGGGGCGGATCGACGCCGAAGGATATGCGGCGCTGGTGGATCAGGCGAAGAGCTTCCTCACCGGCAAGAGCCGCTTGGTCCAGGACCAGCTCGCTGAGGAGATGCAGCACGCCTCGGAAGCCATGGCTTTCGAGACTGCCGCGCAATTGCGCGACCGCATCCGCGCCATGAGCCAGATTCACGCCCGCCAGGGGATCAATCCGACCAGTTTCACCGAAGCCGACGTGTTCGCGCTACACCGGGAGGGCGGGCAGTCCTGCGTTCAAGTGTTTTTCTTCCGCGCCGGCCAAAACTGGGGCAACAAGCCCTATTTTCCGCGTCACGCAGCCGATCTCTCGAATGGCGAAGTGCTGGGCTCATTCCTCGGGCAGTTCTACGACACGCGGCTGGCCCCTTCGCTCATTCTCCTGAACGAGGATGTGCCGGACAGGGCCCTGCTTGCCGAAGCCCTGTGCATCCGCGCCGGCCACAAAGTCGAAATCGCCATTCCGCTGCGCGGCG
The DNA here is from genome assembly GCA_035631495.1 of Micropepsaceae bacterium. Classification (GTDB taxonomy): domain Bacteria; phylum Pseudomonadota; class Alphaproteobacteria; order Micropepsales; family Micropepsaceae; genus CAIYRG01. Next base: position 93 of record DASQIQ010000196.1, on the reverse strand, counting down.
AGAAGCGCGAGATCGTGGACGCAGCGCTGCAGAACGCCCGGGCACAGCTCGCGCGCAACCAAGCCGAAAGCGCAAGCCAGCTCGCGCTGCTCG
>DASQIQ010000195.1:0-3965 GCA_035631495.1 Micropepsaceae bacterium | reverse complement strand
GCTAATCGTCTTCGCGACCTGGACCATGCGGCCCGTGCGCACATCCGCACGCTCCCCGTCGCGGAAGGCGTGCACCTGTTCGATGATGTAGTTCACGGACAAGCCGGCAATCGCGGCCGATTCGGGATGGGAACCGCCATTTGCGAGGTGGCATTGCATGCAGGGCAACGGCTTACCCGTTGTGACAGCTTTCGGCATGGCCGGAAGGCCGGTGTAGGAGCCGAAAAGAAGATACTGGTTGACTTTCTTGCCCGGAGGCGCCGCGTCCGCGTTGGGGGCGCCGGGAGGTGGCTCGACGGGGTAGGCCCAGCCAAGGCTGTTCTCGGCCGCATAGCCGGCCACCGGCGCCAGCACCAACGTTAATATCCCAAACAATTTGCGCATCATTTCCTCTCAAGCCTGCTCGGCCAAATTCCTCGGCGTAAGTCCTAGTTCGCGGCGAATTTCTGCACGCGCGAGCCCCGTCCGATTTCCCCGACATAGACATTGCCCTTCGAATCCATGGCGGAAACATGGGGTGCAAAGAGCTCGCCGGGGTTTGTGCCCTTATGGCTGACATGACCAAGGATCTCGCCGCTCTGGCGGTCTAGCTGCCAGACGGTCGCGTTCACCAGATCGGCGACGAAAATGGATTTCTGCGCAGGATCGCTGGAGAAATCGACCGATCCGGCCGAGCCGCCGCCCATCGTCGCGTTGGCGACGTGGAATTCCTTCAGGAACTTGCCCTGCTTGGTGAACACCTGCACGCGATCGCCGGCGCGGTCACAGACATACACGAGTCCATCGTTGGAAATGTGCACGCAGTGCACGGGCGATTTGAAATCCGCGGCATGCAGGTCGTTGGGATCGTGAGCGGGCTGCGGATCGTTCGAGATTTCCGAGATCGGCTTGCCATAGGCGCCCCAGCCGCGCTTGAACGCGCCCGTCTTCAGGTCGAACACGATGACGCGGCGGTTGAGATAGCCGTCGGCGATGAAGATTTCGTTCGCGTCCTCGTCCAGCGCCGCGCTCGATACGCCGAGCAGAAGGATTTTGCTCTGATTGTCCTGGATCATGCCCTGCCGTTCGACGATAGGGCCACGATGGCCGAATTCGCTGAGGAATTTCCCGTCGATGGTGAATTTCAGCAGCGTGTCGCCTGGGGCCGCGCCTGCCAGCCAGACATTGTGCTCGCGGTCCACGAAGATCGTGTGCACCTGCTTCGGCCAGACGCCTGCCGGCGCCGAAGCTTCCGTGCCCCAGGAACGCAGCAGATTGCCATCGATGTCGAATTCCAACACGGCTGGGGCCGCGGATTTTCCGGCCGGGGTGTTGCCCGGGCGGTCCAACACCCAGATATGGTCGTCCTGGTCGACGGACATGCCCGTGACCGTCCCCATGACCCAATTGTTGGGCAGGGGCTTGGGCCAGCCGGGATCGAATTTGTAGACCTCAGGCACATTTGGAAGGTTCGGCGTCGATGCCGGCGCCTGCGCGGCGTTCAGCGCCCCACAAAATGCCAACACAGAGGCGGCTGCGATGCCTCCCCAATAGCTGCGCATGATGCTTGTCTCCCTTTAGAATCGCCTGTCCGTTCGTGGGGACGGCTATCGTTCCAGTCTCTACGCCCCGTCTCCAATGGTCCAATAGGAAGCTCGTCCGCAGCCATAAGTTCTTGCTATATTCTCTAAGTTTTGATTAGGCCGCCATGAACCCCACACAGTACCCCAGTCTTCGGCAATTGCAGGTGTTCGAGGCCGTCGCCCGGCATAAGAGCATCGGCCGCGCAGCGGCGGTGGTCGGCCTTTCCCAGCCTGCTGTGACGCAGGCGATTGCTTCACTCGAAAGCCGGTTTGGCATTACGCTATTCGAGCGCGGCCGCCGCGGTTCCTATCTCACGGATTTCGGCCAGATACTCCTGGCTCGCACCGGGCGGTTGTTCGACTTCATAAGGCAGGGCTTGCGGCGATTGATGGGTAGCCATCAGTCAACCGAGGCTCCGGACATCGACACGCTGACCGCAAAGATCACGGTCACACATATCCGCTCTCTTATCGCCGTCTCGGAGAACATGTCATTCGATTCCGCGGCACGATCCATCGGGGTGTCGCAGCCCTCGCTGCATCGCGCCGCACGAGAGCTCGAACGGAATTTGCGGCGCTCCATCTATCGCCGCGGCGCCCGGGGTATCACCACAACCGAACAGGGGGCGGAACTCGCGCGCCAATTCAAACTGGCAATGCGCGAACTTGATTACGGTTCGGATGAGATTGCGGCCCGGCAGGGCATCGTCACATCGCGGATCGCGATCGGCACCTTGGCGAATTCGGGCTCTTTTGGTCTTGCACGGGCGATCGACGAGTTTCTGGCGCAGGTACGCGGCGCGGGCGTGCACATCGTCGAGGAACCCTATGAGCAGCTGCTCGATCATCTGCGCGCCGGCAATATCGATGTCCTGTTCAGCGTGCTCCGGCGCCCCGATTGGGCAACCGACGTCACCGAGACGATGCTGTTCGAAGAGCCCTATGTCATCGTGATGCGCCCGAAGCACCCGCTGAGTGCGTATGCCGATGTCGGCCGCGACCAGCTTGCCGATTACGACTGGATCGTGCCCGGCCCCAGCACGCCGCGCTACCTGGCCTTCCAACGCTTGTTCGCTTCCGCCAAGAGACGCCCAACCGCGCGCGTTCTGACGGCCTCGCGCGGCCTCATCCGTTCGCTCATCACCACCAGTGACCGGCTGACCTTGCTCACGAGGCACGAGGCGCTCCTTGAGGAAAAGCTGGGTGTGTTGCGGATCGCACCGACCAAACTCCGCCTGCCGCGCCGCACCTATGGCATCGCAACGCGCGCGAATTGGCGACCCACGGCTTTACAGCAAAGATTTCTGGACATCCTCATCCGCAACGGCCGGCAGGCAGAGCCCACCGATCCACCGCACACACTCTGATCAACGCCGGTTTCCCTTAACGGGCCGCTGTCGCGGGTTGATGAGCCTTGAGAAAATTGCGTGCCCGGTTGATCGTCCGGGCCTTCAGTTCCGGTGGTTTATTCCAGGGGTAGACGGTCACCTCGGCATTTGGCGCCAGCGACGCGACGTCGACGGACGTCTGATAGGCATGCGCATCGGTGTCATCGGGGAGCACCAGCATCGGGGTCTGGCAGGAGCGCACGAAGTCGCGCGACACGCTGTACACGAAGTCGGCCCGGACGCGGTAAAGGTTGTGCAGGTACTTCTCGATGGTTTCCATCGACACATTGGGCTGCCGCTTGCGGAATTCGGGCGCCCAGACATCCCGGCCGGAATTGTACATCACGTCCGGGTTCTCCGGCCGGTGGCCGATCGGCTGGCTCAGCACGGCCGCGACGACGCGGTCCGGGGCCCGCTCCATCAGCTTCAGCGCAAACGAGCCGCCGATACAGTTCCCGAAGAAGACGAACTGACGGATGCCGAGATGGTCCATCAGCCCCAATTGGTCGTCGGCGAAAGCGCCCCACGGATCGTCGACTGGGATCGGGCCCGTGGATTCGCCGCCGCTGGCGTTGCGCTGGTCCATCGTGAGGCAGCGGAAGTCGTTCTTGAAGACCTCCATCGCATTGATGACCGCGGTCGGCCAACCGCCGATCCGCGAGTTCAAGCCGCCGCCCGGAGTGCAGAGCAGCGGAAAGCCGGAGCCGGCCTCCTGGTAGCGGATGCGGACGTTGCCTTTCTCATAGAAGGTGGCAGCTCCTCCTGGTCTGGTCTGCTGAGCAAACACGCGCGGCGCGGCGGCCACCGCCGTTGCGGCGGCGCCCAATGCGAGGATATCGCGTCTGATTGGATCCATAATCGCGTCCTCCTTGATCTTGTCATCCACCGGGAAGTCTTCAGGTGATTGTCTGTGCCCAGCTTTGTAGCACAGCTTCTTTTGCCTGCCGAAGGACCGGCTGCTCTAAAAGTGGCTGACGGGAGACCACCCCTCGGGGGCGATTTGAAGTTCCGAGAA
>DASQIQ010000194.1:0-14859 GCA_035631495.1 Micropepsaceae bacterium | reverse complement strand
GCGCCTCAGACCGGCCCCGGACGCGACGTGGCGCCGGGTCCTGCCCCCGATCGCAAGACCTGGTTCACCGAGCCAGCTAAGGTCTTCGACAATCTCTATTTCGTGGGCACGAAGATTCACTCGTCATGGGCGCTGACGAGCAGCGATGGCATCATCCTGATCGACACGCTCTACGACTACGCATCCGAGGAAGCGATCATCGGCGGGTTGAAGAAGCTCGGCCTGGACCCCGCGAAGGTCAAATATGTCATCATCTCCCACGCCCATGGCGATCATGTCGGCGGGGCCAAGCTGATGCAGGATCGTTTCGGACCACACCTCGTCATGGGCGCGCCCGATTGGGACGCGATCGAAAAATCGGTCAATCAATATCCGCACGGAAAACCCAAGCGCGATATCGTCGCGTCCGATGGGCAGAAGATCACGCTTGGCGATGCGAGCGTCACGCTCATCCTCACACCCGGTCACACGCCCGGCACGATTTCCATGATCTTCCAGGTGAAGGACAATGGCAGGCCGCTCACCATCGCCTATTCGGGCGGCACGGCGTTCAACTTCGTCAACGACGTGCCTCATTTCGACACCTACATCAATTCTCAGCGCAAAATGGCCGAAGCCGCCGCGCGCGCGAACGCGACCATCCTGATGTCGAACCATTCGGAATTCGACAACGCGGTCACCAAGATCAAGCTGATGGCCGCGCGCAAGCCTGGCGAGCCGCATCCCTTCGAGATCGGGGCCGAGGCGGTGGCGCGCTATTTCAAGGTGACGGATGAATGCGCGCAAGCGGCGCGTCTCAAGCTGCTATAGGCAATTTTCGCAAGTGTCCTAATTTGAAATCAGTAAGGTAGATCGTCACGGTCAACACCTACGAAGTCTGGCTCAGGGTCTTGAGCAAACTGTTTGGCGGGAAGGCTGTTTAGATTTTGCATCGCGGCTTTCGCTGCACGGTGCATCCCGTCCATCACGCGCCCACTAGATGACAAGATGATAGGGAAGCTCAGGTCGGCTTCATTCATCAGGCGCGCGTGCTCCGCAACATCGCGGCAAGTCGGGATTTTACCGTCATCGAACCAATATGGTTCATCGAGTTCACGGATAGCGGAAACTCGGATTTGAATGACCGGCAGGTCTCTCGCCAATGCCAAAAGCCGGTCAACGTCCCAAACTTGAAGACCGTGAGGACCTGGACGGAAATGATACTGCTTCCGCACTCAGCCGATCTTTCCTTGGTTCTCCACTACTATAGCCGCCCTCACCGATTTCCTGCGTCCTCGTTTTTCCCCCCACCCCGGAGTAGGATATTGGCGTATCTGCCGCTGGGAGATCCGCGATTGTCCAGGTTTGCCTCGACCACGGCTGCTCTTCTTTGCGCTTGCGCGCTGACCTCGGCCATTGCCGCGCCCGACTCCCGCATTCCCGATTTCGCCGCGGACCATGCCGCCTGGAACACGGACTCCACCGACTTCATCGCGCTCCCCGATGGACCGAGTCCTGTCACATTCGATAAAGCCCATCCTTATGTACCCAACGGCATCGGGCAGCAGCCGACCTATCGCATCGCCGATCTTTCCAATCCGATCCTGAAGCCCTGGGCCGTCGAACGGATGCGCGACGCCAATGACGAGGTGCTGAAGGGCAAAGCCGCCTTCACGGCGAAATCCGCATGCTGGCCGGGAGGCGTTCCCGCCGTCCTGCTGCGCCGGTTCGAGCCGGTGTTCTTCATCCAGACCCCCAAAGAAGTCTGGATGTTCTGGCAATTCGACCATCAGGTGCGCCGCATCTACATGAACCAACCGCATTCGGCGCATCCCACGCCGTCATGGTATGGCGAATCCATCGGCCGGTACGAAGGCGACGAGCTGGTGGTCGACACGATCGGGCTTAACGACAAGTCCTTCGTCGACAATTACCGCACGCCCCATACCCAGAAGCTGCACGTCGTGGAGCGCTTCAAGATGATCGATGGGGGTAAGACGCTGCAGGCGACGGTGAGGGTGGATGATCCCGAGACCTTCAATATGTCGTGGTCGGGGATACAACGCTGGCGGCGCGTGCAACCGGGCCCGATGAGCGAAGAGATCTGCGCCGAGAACAACACCAGCTATTTCAGTCACGATGTCGCTCCGATTCCCGTGGCCGACAAAGCGGATTTCTAAAGTTTTTGAGTCATGCGAACAGGAAGCGGCGTCCGAAATCGAGGGCGGCTGCCAGCGCAAGCAGAAGGAAGATCGCCGCGGCAAGGATCCGCACCAGCTTCAGCGGAATCTTTTTTGCCACGATGTCGCCAAGATAGACCGCGGGAACGTCGGCAATCATCATGCCGAGCGTAGTGCCGGAAGTAACGGCAAACACACTGTGAAACCGTGCGGCCAGGGCCATGGTGGCAAGCTGCGTCTTATCGCCGATCTCGGTGAGGAAAAACGCAATCAGGGTCGCAGCAAAGGCTCCGAACCGCTCGAACAATTTCGGCTCGGTCGAGAGTTTGTCGGGCAACAGAGTCCAAATCCCCATCGCCAGGAATGAGGCTGTCAGAATCCAGCGTAAATTTTCCCCAAGCCAATCGCCGATATAGAGTCCCAGCACCGCGGCAAGCGTATGGTTGAGGATCGTCGCGACCAGCACTCCAAAAATGATCGGCAGGGGAGCGCGGAACCGCGCCGCCAACAGAATGGCGAGAAGCTGCGTCTTGTCGCCAAGTTCGGCGAAGGCGACGACACCGGCTGAAATCAGGAACGCTTCCACGATCAGCGGGACGCCGCGGCCGCGATGGGCTGCGCGAGACGACGCCAGGCAAGGACAAAGGCGAGCAGATTGAGGATCGCGCAGAGAAAGAAATTCGCGCCCATCCAGACATCGCCCGGTGGGAGATCCGCGACCTGGGCGAGGAGAAAATTGCCGAGCAATGGGCCAATGACGGTGGCAAGGCTGCTGATGGATTGCATCGCGCCCAGGGTGACCCCTTGCGTGCGGGGATCGGCCGATTTGGAGACCACGGCCTGGATGGAGGGACCGGCGGTGAAGGTGAGAAATCCGGCGAACAGGATGGGAAACATCATCCAGCCCTGCGGCGCGAGGCCATAGAGCGTCTGGATGACAACATTGCTGCCCACCGCCATCAAGACCAACCGTTCTTCGCCAAAGCGCTTAACCAGACGGCCGATCAGCCCGCCTTGGACAATGGTTGAGAGCAGCCCAACGCAAAACAGCAATAAGCCATTTTCGCGAGGTCCCCAGCCGAAGCGAAAATGCGTCGACAGCACCCAGCTCTGGATCATCATCATATGGGCGATGAAATAGAAGGCGTAAACGAGAACCAGACTGCCAACCGCATGATGACTGACCAAAGCGATCAGCGCCCGGAACGGATTGGCCCTGGCCAAGGAAAAGGGCGCGCGCCGTTCAGGCGGCAGGGATTCGGGAACCACAAGAAAGCCGTATAGCGCATTCAACGCCGATATGCCGGCCGCGACATAGAACGGCAGATGCAAATCGATGGCGCCGAGAAGCCCACCCAGCATTGGTCCAAAAATGAAGCCGAGCCCGAACGCCGCGCCGATCAATCCGAAATTCTTTGCCCTTTGTTCGGGCGGCGTGATGTCGGCGAGATAGGCGTTGGCGACGGAGAAGCTTGCCCCGGTGATACCGCCGAGCAGCCTTGCCATAAGCATGATGATGAGCGAGGGAGCGGTGGCGATGAGAAAATAATGGATGCCCAATCCGACGATCGCCGCGATCAGAACGGGGCGCCGGCCGAAACGGTCGCTGATCGCGCCCAGCATGGGCGCGCAGAGAAATTGCATCAGCCCATACGCAACCGACAGATCCATGTTCCAATAGGCCTGGGCGGCGCGGCTCGCCGTGTAGGCGCCCACGAGGACGGGCAGCACCGGGATGGCGATGCCGATGCCCACCATGTCGATGAAGACGGCGATGAGCACGAACCAGACGCTGCCACGCGCAGGAGAGAGGGCACGCGCTGGATTTGGCGCATCGTTCATGGCTGCTGTTCCGGTTCCCGCAAAGGTTCAACTTTGCGGGTCGCGTTAGAACATTACTGGTGGCGCGTGTCTATTCCCGGCGGCAGGGAAACGCCTGCGCCACAATCGCAGCTTTCGAGCTATCCTTCGTTCTCTGGTTCTTCCGTCGGTTCGGCGAGAAGATCGATGGGTTCTTCATCGCCCTCATAGGGATCTTCATCGGCTGCGAGCGCGTCCGTTGGATTGGGCACGGTAAAGCTGGACGGTGGGACCGCATCGAGGAACCCGGCCGCCTTCAGTTCGTCCATCCCGGGCAGATCGGAAATGCTCTCCAAGCCAAAATGGGTGAGGAAAGCTTCCGTCGCGCCATAGGTGACGGGGCGTCCGGGCGTACGCCGGCGGCCTCGAATTCGCACCCAGCCCACTTCCATCAGCGAATCGATCGTTCCCTTGCTCACCATCACGCCGCGGATGTCCTCTATCTCGGCGCGCGTCACCGGCTGGTGATAGGCGATGATGGCGAGCGTTTCGATCGCGGCGCGAGAGAGCTTGCGCTCCTCCACGGCTTGTTTGCGCAACAGGAAAGCCAGATCGTTGGCGGTGCGGAATTGCCACTTGCCCGCAACCCGCACCAGATTGACGCCGCGGGGTTCGTATTGACGCTGCAATTCGGCGAGCAGAGCCGACACATCCGTACCGGCCGGCAGCACCTTGGCAAGGGCTTGTTGCTCAAGCGGCTCGGCGGCCGCGAAGAGCAGCGCCTCGACGATGCGCAAATGCATCGGATCGAGCGCGGATTCCGTTTCCTCCTGCGGCACGCCGGCATCCTCGATGTCGACCCTTGCGGATTGGACCATATGAGCCTCACTGATGCGGATAATGCGATTCACGATGCGCCCTCCCCGGCTGCACCCAGCGATTCAAGCTTGGAGCGATCTTTCAGAAAAATTTCCCCGAACGGCGTCATTTGACGCATCTCGAGCCGTCCGTCCCGGGTCAGCTCGAGCGCGGCAGAAAAGGTGCTTGCCAGCGCGCTTCGGCGGCGCGGACCCGCGCTCCATTCCGGCGGCAGAAACCGCGTGAGGGCGCTCCAGTAGGGAACCTGCCCCAGCATCCGTTCGATGCGCTCACGCGCTTCCTCGATGAGATACACCGGGGCGCGCGTCATTTCGTAGACGCGATGACCGAGCTTGCGCACGCGTTGCTGCGAATAGGCGGTGAGAAGATCGTAGAGCGAGTCGGAGTGCTTGCGCGTTCGCACGACGATAACCGGCTCAGGCTCTCCCCGCGCGAAAACATCGCGTCCCAGGCGGTCGCGCGCCAAGAGCCGCGCGGCGGCTTCGCGCATGGCTTGCAGGCGCGCCAAACGCCAACGCAATTGCGCCGCCATCTCGTCGGCTCCGACGCTTTCCGGTCCGCCCGTCTGAGGCAGGACCAGACGGGATTTGAAAAAGGTGAGCCAGGCCGCCATGACGAGGTAATCGGCCGCGAGCTCCAGCCGGCGGCAGCGCGCCGACTCCATGAAAGCCAGATATTGATCGGCGAGTTGAAGAACCGAGATCTTCGCGATGTCCACCTTCTGGTTGCGCGCGAGGGCGAGCAGCAGATCGAGTGGCCCTTCGAACCCATCGAGCTCGATGATCAGCATGTCTTCGGCGGCGATCGGCGTACGCTCGAATGTGTCGACATCGGGGATATCGTCTTCGGTCATGCCGCCGCTCCGATCATTTCGGCCAAGCGTGCTTCGGCCTTCTCGATATCGAGGCCCGCAGGCATGCGCAGCTGCGCGAGCGCGTCTTCGGCGCGGCGCAGCGCGGCGCGCGACAGCGTTTTTGCTTCGCGGGCCACCTCCTTCATCTCGTCGAATTGCCCGTTGCAGTGGAGAGCGATGTCGCACCCCGCCACCATGGCTGCTTTCGTTCGTACGGCCAGCGGACCTTGAAGCGCCGCCATGGAGAGATCATCGCTGATCAACAGACCACGGAAGCCGATCTCGCCGCGAATAACGCTATGGATGATCCGCGCACTTGTGGTTGCGGGGCGATTGGCGTCGATGGCTTGGTAGACGACGTGCGCCGTCATCGCGATCGGGGCATGATTGAGACCGCGGAAGGTGACGAAATCATGCGCCGAGAGTTGCTTGGCGCTGGCGGCGACTTTGGGGAGCGCCAGATGGCTGTCGGCCGTAGCTCGCCCGTGTCCGGGGATATGCTTGATGACCGGGAGCACGCCACCATCCAGATGTCCGTCCATTACAATGCGGCCGAGCTCGATCACGGTCGCGGGATCCGAGGAAAAGGCGCGGTCGCCGATGATGTCGTGGGCGCCGGCAACCGGTACGTCCAGCACTGGTGCGCAATTCACCGTCACGCCCACACTCCTGAGATCATTGGCGATGAGCCGCGCGCAGAGATATGTCGCCTCTCGCCCCTCCTCGGGACTCCGCTCGAACAATTCGCCGAACCAGCGCGCGGGCGGGCGGGCGCGCCAATGCGGCGGCTTGAGGCGGGCAACGCGTCCACCTTCCTGGTCGATGAAAATGGGCGCCCCGGCGCTGTCGATCGAATCGCGCAAGGAATCGCAAAGCGCGCGGACTTGGGCCGGCGTGTCGCAATTGCGGGCGAACAGGATGAACCCGAAAGGCTGGGCGTCCCGGAAAAATTCACGCTCCTCGGGTGCCAGTTCCATTCCTTGGCAGCCATAAATCGCTGCGCTCGCCGGCATTGCAACCTCACCCGCTTCCTGGATTGTTTCAAGGCGCTGCCAAGAAACACGTGGCGCCTTCCGCTTTCAACTTCTCGCACGCCGCTATGGCTGCGGTCTTGTCGGCGAAAGGTCCCATCCGCAGGCGATACCAGATGCCCTTGGCGCCAAGATCCACCTTCTGGACGTCTTCAGCCAGCGTCCCGGCGATGCCGGCATGGCGAGCCTTGAAGGACGCCCAGGCGCCATCGGCGATTTCTTGCGTTTCGTAGGCGCCGATTTGCAATACCGTGCCCCCCGCGAGGGCGGAGCGTGTTGCGGCCGGAGTGGGTTCCACGGCCGCAGCGGCCGGGGGAGCTTTGCGGACCGGCGCTTGTGTCGCCGGCTTCGCCGGAATCGGCGCCGGAGGGGCAGCAACGACCGCTGATGCTTCAGGGTTCAGCCGCACCGGCGGGGCTTCGGTGGTAGGTCTCACCACGGCATTGGCGGCCAAAGAAACATCGGGAACGGCGCTGCGCGGAGCAGCCTGCGCCAGGCTGGAGGATTGCGCTTCCTGGTCCGGCGGCACCGGCTGACCGTAGACTTTGAGCCCCGTATAGGGAGTCGCGTCGCCGCCGGCATCGGCCGGGGCGGTGCGCACCGGCCCTTCGGGCGCTGCTATGACAACAGCGGCGCTGGCGCGGCCCCGGGCTACGCCCTGGTTATAGGCAAGCCACACCACGCCGGCAAAAGCGGCCAACACCACCAGGGCAACCACGATCAAGAGAGGCAGACGCGAACGCTCTTCTTCCTCAATCTCCTCATCGGAGAGGTCGTAAATGGGAATGTTGTCCATCAGCGGCTGATACACCCCGCGTTGATGATTGTTCATGGTCGACTCCGAACGAATCGCGTTATCCGCATTTTTAGCACCGGCGCGGTCCCGAAGCACCGCGCGCCAAGCCATTTCGAGCCATCAAAGCGGAAATTCCATGTGGAATATCCGGTGATATTCTTGCAGCGCGAAACTATCGGTCATTCCGGCAATATAATCGCAAATCACCCGTGCCGTGACGCGATCGTCCGCGGCCCGGCATTGATCCATCCAATCGCCAGGCAAAAGGTGCGGATCGGCCATGAAAGCGCCAAACAGACGCGTAAGCGCCACCTGGGCGTTTTGCATCACTTGGAGCACCCGCTGATGCCGGTACATGCGCAGAGATAGGAACTCTTTCAGGCTCGACAGATCTCTCCGCATGCCCGCCGTGAAAGCCGCGATGGGCTGTGTATGCCTTCGGATATCACCCGCGCTCGCGGGCCGCAGTGCGCTAAGGCCGCGCCCGGTTTCGTCCGTCACATCGCCCACCATCAGACTGATCAGGCGCCGTACCGCCTCGCCGATGACCCTGCCCCGCTCAAGGTAAGGATGGCGATCCGCCACGGCGCGGAAGATCGATCCTGCCAGGGGCACTTCAAACAGATCTTCGGTCTCGAAGAGCCCGGCGCGAAGGCCGTCGTCGATGTCATGATTCACATAGGCGATGTCGTCGGACAGGGCGGCGATTTGCGCTTCAAGCCCGGGATGGGTGGAAAGCTCCAGGTCCCAAGGGAAATCGGCGATTCCCTCCGGAAGCGTTTCTTTTGGGACGCCCTCGGCGAGCAAAGGGCCATTATGCTTGACCAGGCCCTCAAGGCACTCCCAGGTAAGGTTCAGCCCGTCAAACGTGGCGTAGCGATGTTCCAGCCGGGTGACCAGGACCAGCCCCTGCGCGTTGTGGTCGAATCCCCCATAATTCGCCATGCAGGCATCCAGGGCCGCCTCCCCGGCATGGCCGAATGGGGGATGGCCAAGATCATGCGACAGCGCCAGGGCCTCGGCCAGGTCTTCATCCAGACCCAGAACCCGGGCCAGGGATCGCGCAATCTGGGCCACTTCCAGTGAATGGGTCAGGCGGGTGCGGTAATAATCCCCTTCGTGCTGCACAAACACCTGGGTCTTATGTTTTAACCTTCGAAATGCTGTAGAATGAATGATGCGGTCGCGATCGCGCTGGTAACAGGTGCGGGTGGGGCTTTCCTCCTCGGGCCAGTAGCGGCCCCGGCTCGTGGCCGGAAGGGTCGCATAGGGCGCGCGTTCGGGTGGGGCGAAAAGCGGCCCCAAAAGGCGTCCCGGCGGCGGCTTGGACATTGGCAAGTCAGCAATTACATAACAGGCTACATGATAGGCTGATCGGTATGAGCGTTGAAACAGAGATGGTACCGGCTTCGGTCACCCTGACCGAGCGGGCGGCAAAACGCATCCTTGAGATCCTGCGCGAAGATTCGGCGCATTCGATGCTGCGCGTGGCCGTGACCGGGGGCGGATGCTCCGGATTCCAATATGATTTCTGCCTCGATGATTCCCGCAGCGAGGATGATCTGGTGATCGCGCGCGACGGCGCCTTGGTGCTCATCGATCCGGTGTCGCTCGGTTTTCTGAAAGGCGCGGAGATCGATTTCGCCGACGAAATGATCGGCGCCGCATTTAAAATAAAGAATCCCAATGCGACATCCTCCTGCGGCTGCGGGACGAGCTTTTCGGTTTAAGGACATCTTTTCGAATCCATCACCAAAGCGATCCGCCGGATTTCAATCTCCCCCCAACCCGCGCCGCTTTGCAGCTCGATCTCCGATCATGTCGGGGACAGACTCACCCCATCAGGGGTGGTCAAGGGATTGAATCCTTGCGCTGTCTCGTGGGAGGCGCTTAATCGGCGGCATGAAAATTGCCACCTGGAACGTCAATTCGGTGAAGGCGCGTCTCGATACGGTCACGACCTGGCTGACCGAAGCCGCACCGGACATTGTGTGCCTGCAGGAGATCAAAACCACCGATGAGGGCTTTCCCACGGAGCTTTTCCAGAGCCTTGGCTACAATTGCGCCGTCCACGGACAAAAGAGCTATAATGGGGTTGCCATTCTCACCAAGCGGCCGGCTGAAGACGTGGTCAGGGGCCTTCCCGCGGTAGAGGGCGACGACCATGCCCGCTACATCGAGGCAGTGGTGCCCACGCAATCGGGACGGGTCGTCCGGGTGGTTTCGATCTATGCCCCCAATGGCAATCCGCCGGGCACGGAGCGATTCGCCTACAAACTCGCCTGGCTCGAGCGGCTCAACCGCCACATCCGCCATTTGCTGACCTTTGAGGAGCCGCTGATCGTGGCAGGCGACTACAACGTCATTCCGACCCCCGACGATTGCCACGACCCGAGAGCCTGGGCGGGCGATGCGCTGTTCCAGCCGGAAACCCGCGCGGCTTTCCGTCGCATCTCAAATCTCGGTCTCACCGATGCTTTTCGAGCTTGCCATGCCGAGCCTCATTGCTACACATTTTGGGATTATCAAGCGGGTGCATGGGTTAAGGACCACGGCATCCGAATCGACCATGCCTTGTTATCACCTCAGGCAACCGACCGGCTCGTCGGTTGTTACATAGAACGCAAGGTTCGAGGATGGGAAAAGCCCTCGGACCATGTTCCTGTTCTGTGCGAGTTGGACATTTGAGCGTTGAGTTTGATCAGCGTCTCTATTACTCAATAGGCCCTAATCTCGAATCCTGCTTTCATTTTTGCCTGCATAGGAGTCACCAAAATGAAGTCCCTAAAAATTCTTGCTGCGCTCGCGACGGCCACACTGCTGGTAGCTTGCAATCAGAACTCCGCCCCGGCACCGGCTCCGGTCGAAGCACCGGCCGCGGCGCCCGCAGAGCCAGCTCCGGCTCCGGCAGAACCCGCAGCGCCACCGGCAGAGCCCGCACCCGCGCCCGCTCCCGCTCCGTAACGGATCAGTCTAACGACGTGTCACCCCGGCCGCGGCAACCGGCCGGGGTGTGTTGCCTTGTCCGGCCCATTGTCTTCCGCCGCGGCAAGACATTATCCCCTTCCGATAGAGCCTTGGTCGACGCGATCCCCTGTGGCATCCCCACAGCGGAGCGGTTGTCGCCCTGCCCGCTCCATATAAGCCGCGCCTGTGTGGGCAGAAGGGTGATTGATCCTTGCCTGCAGGCTTCGTAATTATGGGCCCATCTGGTCTGGCCCGGACGAGGTCTTTTTCCGTCATGAGAGTTTCGGTCGCCATCATCTTCGCTGCCGGAACGGCCTTGATCGTGCTCGCCGGATGCAACCGGAACCCAGCTCAGGCTCCTGCGTCACCGCCCGCCCCCGCCGCAACCACGCCCGCGCCGCCGCCGCCGCCCGCACCGCCGCCGATTCCTCCGTCCACGGAGCTGCCCGTGAATAGCGTCGATTCCGTCATGCTGAGCCGGCCGCAGGACGAACCGATGGCGATCATCATTCACGTTTCAGGGACTGCCGTTTCGGCGGGATGGACGGACGCCAAGCTTGCCGAGGAGCCCGACGGTGGCGCGGACAACAGTGTCAAGACCTACAAATTCGTCGCCACCTCGCCGGAGATGCCCGGCGAGGACCATACGGCGCAACCGATCGAGGCCGAGATTCGCGTCGCATCGCTTTCGCCCGAGATCAAGACGATTCGGATCGTCTCGAGCACAAATGAAGTCTCGGCGCCGATCGCGCAATAAATCGGTTTGAATCGTTCGAGAGTTTACGCCGCTTCGGCGATGACGCGGTTGCGCCCTTCGCGCTTTGCACGATAAAGCGCCTGATCGGCGCGGTGCAAAAGCTTGTCCGAATCATCGCCATTGCCGTTCGAAGAAGCAATACCGATGCTTGCGGTAACGTTGATCTTGTCGGGCGGCCGGCTGATCGGAAAAGCCGTCAGCTCGATGCTCTGGCGCAACCGCTCCGCGATCGTATAGGCGTAGCCGGCATCGGTGTCGGGCATCACGACGACGAATTCCTCGCCGCCATAACGGCAAGCCAGATCGATGCCGCGCACATTGGCCGCAATGCGCGAGGCGAAGTCGCGCAGCACCTCGTCACCCACGTCATGGCCATAGGTGTCGTTCACGGCCTTGAAGTAATCGATGTCCATGATGAGGAACGAGATCGGCTTGGCTTCGCTGGCGTTCTTCATGAGCGTGTCGAGATGGCGCGCCATGTAGCGGCGATTGTGCAGCCCGGTAAGCTGGTCGGTGATCGCCATCTCGAGGCTGAGCTGCATATTGTGCCGCAGCTTGTCGGCATAGCGTTTCTTGCGAAGCTGCGTTTTCACGCGGGCCATCAACTCGTTGCGGTCGACCGGCCGCATCAGATAATCGTTCACGCCCATGTCGAGCGCCTGCGCGAGCTTGCGGTTCTCCCCCTCGCTGACCAGCACCAGAATCGGCGTGTTTCGGATTTCCGCCAAAGAGCGCAAATGCGAACAGAGTCTCAGGCCATCGAAGGCGCGAATGCCGAGGCTCACCACGATCAGATCGAAATCGCCGCCGCGGGCGCTCACCAGCGCTTCGTCGAACGTGGCGATATCGTCGACCTTGTTCTTGGCTTCGAGGGCGGTGCGAAACCAAGCCACCGACTCGGGACGGTCTTCGACGATGAGGATACGCCCCGTCGGATCGGGCTCGAACATGGTCTCGCTCGCATCGGTGAGACCCATGCTCTGGCCGGTCTCTTCGCGCATGCGCAGCTCGTCCGTCATCATCTTGAGGCGCACCAAAGAGCGGACACGCGCGAAAAGCGACATGTCGTCCACTGGTTTGGTGAGGAAGTCGTCCGCGCCGGCATCCAGGCCCGTCACCCTGTCGGAAGGTTGATCGAGCGCCGTCACCATCACGACCGGGATGTGCGTCGTCTTCCCGTTGGATTTGATCCGCCGGCAGACCTCGAATCCGTCCATGCCCGGCATCATCACATCGAGAAGGATGATATCGGGAGTGTCTGAAGCGACGCGGGCCAAAGCTTGTTCGCCGTTAAACGCGGTGATCACTTCGAAATATTCAGCCGAGAGCTTTGCTTCCAACAGCTTCACGTTGGAAAGAATATCGTCGACAACAAGAACGCGAGCGGTCATTGGAACGTCTCTCGGCTCTGCTAGCCCAGAAACCGGCGGACGGTTTCAAGAAAACTGGTGACCGATATCGGCTTGGAGATGTAAGCCTCGCAGCCACCCTGCCGGATCACTTCCTCGTCGCCCTTCATGGCAAAGGCTGTGACGGCCACCACCGGAATCGAGCGCAAGGATTCGTCTTCCTTGAGCCATTTGGTGACTTCCAGCCCCGAAACTTCGGGAAGTTGAATATCCATCAGAATGAGATCCGGACGATGCTCGCGCGCAATGTCCAATGCTTCCATTCCATCCTTGGTCTGCAGGATGCGATAGCCATGTGCGTCAAGGAGGTCGTGAAAGAGCTTCATATTGAGCTCGTTGTCCTCGACGATCAGAACCGTCTTCGAGCTTGCATCCATCCTTGACACTCCACTGCCGCTGCCGCCGAATGGGCACACGGCTCCCTTTGCGAGGCTTAACGAAAGGTTGACCCGCGCAACCCGACCGTTTCCTCGCTCATGCTCTGTTTTAGGCTCGATGTCTTAATTCCCGATTGACGATGCACTCTTCAGGCGCTCAAACAATCGCGTTACAGGCGCTGGCGCATATCGCCGGCGATGGCGAAATATTGGCGCATTTCCTGAAGATTTCGGGGTTGGAGCCGGACGATTTGCGACAACGTGTCAGTGATCCCGAGCTCTTGGCCGCCGTGATCGATTTCCTGCTTTCGGACGAACGTTTATGCACAGGTTTTTTGGCTGCCGAGGGAATAGACGCCAAAGTGCTGCACGCGGCGCGCCGCGCGCTCCCGGGCTCGGCCGAGATCTAGTTTTGGTCTTCACCGCCGTCTGCGGTGAGAATGGCGCCGTAAAGATCCGGCCTGCGGTCGCGAAACAGCCCCCAAGAAGAGCGGGCCTTTTCTATGGCCGCGAAATCAAAGCTTGCGAGAATGATTCCTTCTTCGTCTCGTGAAAGTTCGGCAACGATCTCGCCCGTAGGTCCTGCAATGAAAGATGAGCCATAAAATCGCAAATTGCCGGTTGCGCCCTGCTCCACCCCGATGCGATTGGCGGCCACCACGGGAAGATAGTTCGCCGCCGCGTGCCCTTGCATCACGCGGCGCCAATGATCGCGCGAATCCAGAGGCGGCGCGGGCGGCGGCTCGCTGCCGATCGCGGTGGGGTAGAATATGGCATCAGCCCCTTGCAGCGCCATGATGCGGGCGCTTTCCGGAAACCATTGATCCCAGCAGATGGCCGAACCAAATTTGCCATAGCGGGTCTGCCAAGTTTTGAATCCGGAATCACCTGGATGAAAATAGAATTTCTCCTGGTAACCGGGGCCGTCGGGAATATGGGATTTGCGGTAGCGGCCGAGAACCTGGCCATCGGCGTCGATCATCGCGAGCGCGTTGTAATGCGCATTGCGCGCCCGCTCGAAGAAACTCAAGGGAAGAACGACCGCAAGCTCTTTCGCAAGGCTGGCGAACTGGGCAATGAGCGTATTTCCCTTGAAGGGCTGCGCCAGCGCGAAATGCTCGGCCAATTGATCCTGACAAAAATAGGGGGTTTCGAACAGCTCGGGCAGAAGCACGATTCTCGCACCCTCGCCTGCCGCCCGTTTCACCATCACTTTGGCCTTGGCGATGTTGGCGGCGCGATCCCATGTGCAGGCGAATTGCGCGGCGGCAAGCGTGACGGAGGTCACACCGCTGGCTCCTGTTGGGTGATGCAATGAATGCCACCGCCGCCCTGGACGATATCCAGCGCATCAATCTGCATGATGTCGCGCCCAGGGAAACATTGCGCGAGAATGGTGCGTGCCGCCTCGTCGTTCGGATCGCCGAAGGCCGGCATGATCACGGCGCCGTTGGCGAGGTAGAAGTTTACGTAGCTCATGGCGAGCAAGCGGCCCGACCAGGATTGCCGCTGCTTCTTCGGCTGCGGCAAAGCGATGATTTCCAGCGCACGCCCCTGCGCATCCGTTGCCGATTTCAACAAGCGATGCGCCGCTTGCACCGGCGCGTAATCAGGGTGGCTTTTGGCCACCGGCATGCCGAGGATCACGCGGCCGGGCGAAGCAAAACACGCGATGTTGTCGACATGGCCGTCGGTCTCCACGTCCGAAAAGCCGCTCCCCAGCCAGATGATCTTGCGCGCGCCAAGATAATGCTTCAGCAGCTCCTCCACGTCGCGGCGCGTGCGCCCCGGATTCCGATTGGGATTGAGGAGACATTGCTCGGTGGTGAGC
>DASQIQ010000193.1:0-7461 GCA_035631495.1 Micropepsaceae bacterium | reverse complement strand
TGGCCCGCGGTCGCGGGCCATGACATCGGTTCAATAAAAGCCCGCGCATTGGTGTATGCTGAGCCTTGGTTGAGCGGGAGGGGGCCCCATGTTCGACAGCATGACGACGCAACCGCCTTGGCGCCTGCGTTGGCATGGTGTCGAACATGGGGCCCCCTCCCGCTCAACCGGGGGTGAGCATACACCAATGGGACATTCCGGCCACTCTACCCATGTCATTCCCGCGAAAGCGGGAATCCAGTTTTCTTATAGGCAGTCCTGGATGCCCGCCTTCGCGGGCATGACAATCGTGTGTTTCGTCCTAGTCCAAAACCGCTAATGCGACTTCAGGCCCCGGATCACTTCGATGCCCAGCTCGCGGATCTTCTTGCGCAAGGTGTTGCGGTTGAGGCCAAGCAATTGCGCGGCGCGAATCTGGTTGCCGCGCGCGGCTGCGAGCGAGATGGCAACCAACGGCCGCTCCACCTCGCGGATCACGCGGTCATAAAGTCCGGACGGCGGCAGCCTTTCGCCATATTCGGCGAAATGCGCTGCAAGATGGCGCTCGACCAGCGCAGTGAAGCTGCCCTCCTCGTCCTCGGCAATCGGCATGCTGCGCTCCAATTGCGCCAGCTCCGAAGCGATCGCATCCTCGTTGATGACCTCATCGGGGTTCAACACCACCAGGCGCCGCACCAAATTCTCCAGCTCGCGCACATTGCCGGGCCAGGTGTGCGTCTTGAGCTTTTCGAGCGCGCCGGTATCGAGGCGTTTGAGCGGCAGGCCGTCGGCTTCGGCGCGGCGCAGGAAATGACGCACCAGATCGGGGATGTCCTCGATGCGCTCGCGCAAAGGCGGCAGACGCATGGGCACGACATTCAGCCGGTAGAACAAATCTTCGCGGAACAATCCCCCCTGGATCAATTGGCGTAAGTCCCGGTTGGTGGCGGCGATGATGCGCACATCGGTGCGGATCGGGGTGCGGCCGCCCACGGTGGTATATTCGCCCTGCTGCAGCACGCGCAGCAGCCGGGTCTGGGCTTCGAGCGGCATGTCGCCAATCTCATCGAGAAACAGCGTGCCGCCTTCGGCCTGTTCGAAACGCCCCACGCCCCTGCCCGTCGCGCCCGTGAACGCGCCGCGCTCATGACCGAAGAGTTCGCTCTCGATCAGCTCCTTGGGGATCGCCGCCATGTTCACGGCGACGAAGCTTCCATGCTTGCGCTTGCCGTAATCGTGAAGCGCGCGCGCCACCAGCTCCTTGCCGGTGCCCGATTCGCCCGAGATCATCACGGTCAGATCGGCCTGGGTCAGGCGAGCGATGATGCGGTAGATCTCCTGCATCGCCGGGGAGCGGCCGATCAGCGGCAGACGGTCGTCGCTCGGCTCGGTCTCGGCGGTGGCGCGTTTGCGCCCCGGCGCCGCGAGCGCCCTCTGCACAATCGAGGTCAGCTCCTTCAGATCGAAAGGCTTGGGCAGATATTCGTAGGCGCCGCGTTCGGTCGCCGTGATCGCCGTCAGGATATTGTTCTGCGCACTCATCACCACGACGGGAAGATCGGGGCGCAGCCTTTTGATGCGCGGAAGCAGGTCGAACGCGTTCTCGTCGGGCAGGATGACGTCGGTGATGACCAGGTTGCCCTCGCCCTGCGCGATCCATCGCCAAAGGCCCGCCGCATTGCCAGTCGTGCGCACGTCGTAGCCGGCGCGGCCCAAGGCCTGATTGAGCACGGTGCGAATGGCGGCATCGTCGTCGCAGACGAGGATGGTGCCCTCAGGCATGCGCTCTCTCATTCCGGGCGGAGCTGCTCTCCACCGACGCCACCGGCAGCAACACACGGAACAAGGTCCGCCGCGACTGGGATTCGCATTCGATGACGCCGCCATGGTCGGCGATGATTTTTGCAACCAATGGAAGGCCCAAGCCCACGCCGTGCGATTTGGTGGTGATGAAGGGATCGAAAATATAGGGGAGCAAATCGGCGGAGATGCCCGAGCCATTGTCGCGCACAGTGACTTCGAGCGGCAGGCTCAGACGTTGCTGCGGCCCCTGCCCGCTCGCGCCGCCGCTGGTGGCGATGCGCACGCCCGGGCGATAGGCGGTGGAAAGCACGATCTCGCCATTGTCGGGGGGCGCCGCGTCCGCGGCATTGCGCATGATGTTCATAAAGGCCTGGATGAGATTGTCGCGGTCGCCCCAGACCGGCGGCAGCGAGGGATCGAAATTCTCCACGATGCGAAGTCTGCGTCCGAAGCTGGTCTCCGCCACAAGCTTCACGCGGTCCAGCACCTCGTGGATGTTCACCGGCGCGCGCGCCAGCGCCATCGGATCGCCAAACGCCTCCATCCGATCGATCAGCGCGCGGATGCGGTCCGCTTCATTGCGGATCAGCTCCGCCAGCACGCGATCCTCGGACGACACGGCTTCTTCCAGGAGCTGCGCCGCACCCCTGATGCCGGCGAGCGGGTTCTTGATTTCATGCGCAAGCACCGCCGCCATGCCGCTCATCGAGCGCGCCGCGCCGCGGTAAAGAAGCTGCCGGTCGATGCGGTGCGCAAGACTGCGTTCCTGCAGCAGCACGATCACCGCGCCGTCTTCCGTCGGCGTCAGCGTGACATCGGCTACGCGCTCGCCCAAGCGAGGCGTGGAAAGATCGACATTGCGCTCGGCAATCGAGGCGCCCCGTTCGCGAGCCTGGCCGATCAATTGCAGCAGCGGACTTCCAAAGGGCAACAAATCGCCAAGCTTCTGCTTCAGCAGCAGGCCAACGCCCATATCGAAGAACTGTTCGGCCGCTTGATTGGCGTGAAGCAACTGATATTCGAGCCCGACAAGAATGATCGGGAGCGGAAGGGCGCCGACAATCCCAGCCTCCCGTCCGCTAAGGTCGTTCTGGCCGGATTTTGCCGGCCTCCTGCTTCCCAACACCCGCATTGGCTTATTTTGCCTATATCTTAGGCAACGATAATCTATGCCTAACCAATGAGCAACTGGGGAGCAATGTTTTCACATGCTTCATAATGGCCCACCCTTTCCACAATTTCCTGTGGCCGCTAGACAAGCACCATGGCCGACACAATTGCCCTGATTGTTGCCGCCGGGCGGGGCGAGCGCGCCCAGCGGGGCGAGCGCGCCCAAACGGGCCCTGACGCCCCCAAGCAATACCGGCTGCTGGCGGGGAAACCGGTGTTGCGCTGGGCTGTCGAAGCCTTCCTCGGGCATCGCGCTGTCTCGGCCGTGCGGGTCGTCATCCGCGCAGAAGACCGGGCCGATTATGAATCCGCGACATCCGGCTTGGCGCTGGAAACTCCGGTCCTCGGCGGCGCGACCCGCCAGGAATCCGTAGCCCATGGGCTGGAGGCTTTGGCGGCAGCGGCCCCTGGGCGCGTCTTGATCCATGATGGCGCCCGTCCGCTGGTTTCCGCCGCGTTGATTGGGCGCGTGACGGACGCGCTTGACCATGCCGACGCCGTGGCGCCGTTGCTCGGAGTTTCCGACACGCTGCGAAAGAGGACGGAGGCCGGCTATGGCATCGTGCCGCGCGAGGAACTCCTGCGCGCGCAAACGCCACAGGGCTTTGCCTTTGCCGCGATCCTCGATGCCCATCGCAGATTTGCATCAGAAAGTGTCACCGACGATTTTGCTTTGGCCCAGCGCGCTGGCCTTTTGCTTGGCGAGGTCGCGGGCGAAGAGATCAATATCAAGCTGACCAATGCGGAAGATTTCGTATTGGCCCAACGCCTGGCCGTTTCCGCTTTGCCCGATATCCGCACCGGAATGGGTTTCGACGTGCACCGTTTCGCGCCCGGCAATGCGGTGTGGCTCTGCGGCGTCAAGGTGCCGCATGATTTCGCACTGGAAGGCCATTCGGATGCGGATGCCGGCTTGCATGCGCTGACCGATGCGATTTTGGGCGCGCTCGCCTCCGCCGATATCGGCGCGCATTTTCCTCCGGCGGACGAACGCTGGCGCGGTGCGCCTTCCCATCTCTTCCTCTCCCATGCGGCTTCATTGGTGCGCGACCAGGGCGGAATCATCTCATCGGTCGATGTGACGCTGATCTGCGAGCGGCCCAAAGTTTCGCCCCATCGCGATGCGATGCGCGCCCGTATCGGCGAGATCCTGGGCATCGAGCTTGCCCGTGTCAGCGTGAAGGCGACGACCACCGAAGGGCTGGGATTCACCGGCCGCCGCGAAGGCATTGCGGCACAAGCCGTGGCGACGATCCGGCTGCCATTGTGAGCCCCTGGCCCCAACGGCTCGCGACGTGCTTCGGCATCGGATGGAGCCCCATCGCGCCGGGCACGGTGGCATCGCTCGCGGCCCTCCCCTTTGGATGGATGCTGGTGCTGCTCGGCTGGCAGAGCATCCTCGTGGCTGCGCTTCTTGCGACCGGACTGGGGATTTGGGCCTGCGGTGCCTATGCACGCAAGAGCCGCAACCATGATCCGGCCGAATGTGTGCTGGACGAAGTGGCCGGGCAATGGTTCGCCCTCGTCCCCGTTGCGGTCGACATGCGCAGCGGAGATTGGCGCCCCTTTGTGATGGGGTTTATTTTCTTCCGCCTGTTCGACATTTGGAAACCCTGGCCCGTCTCCGCGGTTGAAAAATGGCCGGGCGGGTTTGGCATCATGATGGATGATGTGCTCGCCGGATGGATCGCGGCAGCTCTTCTCTACGGCACTTTGGCGATACGATTGGTGTGATGTTTTCCGATTCCGTCATGCGCTTGGCCAAATTGCTGCTCAAGCAAGCAACAGATGCCAAGCTCGCCATTGCCTTCGCCGAGAGTTGCACGGGCGGGCTGATCGCCGGCGCCATGACCGAACTCGACGGCGCATCCGCCGTCGTCGAGCGCGGTTTTGTCGTCTACAGCAATCGCGCCAAAACCGAGATGCTCGGCGTTCCGCCCGAACTGATCGAACGCCATGGCGCGGTGTCCGAAGAGGTGGCGCGTGCCATGGCGGAAGGCGCGCTGAAACATTCCGGTGCGCAACTGGCCGTCTCTACGACGGGTATCGCCGGACCGACGGGGGGCACGCCGGCCAAGCCTATCGGCCTCGTCCATTTCGCCGCCGCCCGCGAAGGCCAAACGACGCTGCATCTCGAATGCCACTTCGGCGACATCGGACGCGCCAAAATTCGAGAGAGAAGCGTCGAAGAAGCCCTGAAGCTCCTCCTCCAGATCATTTAGATGAACATTGTCATTCCCGGCCGAGCGGCGGCATGCCGCGAGGGGAAGGGAATCCATTTCGTGAAAATTGGATGTTTTCTTCACCGCATAGATGCCCTTCCCTCACGCTTTGCGCTCGCCGGGCATGACAGCGTCGAGTTGGGCTAGACGACCCGCGCGTCGCCGTAGAGCACGTGCGCGCGCTGCACGAAGGCTTCGGCCATCTTGGCCGCGACGAAACCGAAGGCCACGCCGGCCACCGCCGAAAGCAACATGCTCTTGAAGGCGAAATCGATCAGGAAATGGACTTCGGACCCGGCATCGAGCGGTACGAAACGCCAGCGCGTGTCGAGCCGCTGAAATGGCCCTTCGACATGACGCGCTTCGATGGTCAATGCGTGACGATCCAGCCGTACAAGGCTGACATAGCGCTCGTGGAACGCATGAAAGGCGATTCGCATTGCCGCGGTGACGAGTTCGACATGCCCCTCCGTCTCGCGCTTGCGGACAGTCACCTGCGCGCACCAGGGCAGGAACTCCGGATAGCGCTCAATGTCGGCCACCACGGCATACATCTCTTCCGCCGTGTACGGAAGAATGCGCGTTTCCTGATGATGCGGCATGAGATAGGGATCAGCCGCGAGCCGCCAGGCGCGCGGCCTTAAGCAGCGCGAAGTCTTCGCCGGCATGATAGGAGGACCGCGTGAGTGGGCTCGCGGAGACCATCAGGAAGCCTTTGGCGCGCGCGATTTGCTCCAGCGCCTTGAACTCGTCCGGCTCCCAGAAACGCACGACGGCGGCATGTTTGCGGCTGGGCTGCAAATATTGGCCGATGGTGAGGAAATCGACATCGGCGGCGCGCAGATCGTCCATCACCTGCATGATCTCTTCGCGTGACTCGCCGAGGCCCACCATCAGTCCGGATTTTGTGAATGCATCGGGGTCGATTTGTTTCACCCGCGCCAGCAACTGCAGCGAGGCGAAATAGCGCGCGCCGGGACGCACCGAGAGGTAGAGCCGCGGTACGGTTTCGAGATTGTGGTTGTACACATCGGGCGGCGCCGTCATCACGATTTCCACCGCGCCATCCTTGCGCAGGAAATCCGGCGTCAAGATTTCGATCGTGGTCTTGGGCGACCGCGCGCGGATCGCGCGCACCGTGGCGGCGAAATGCGCGGCGCCCCCGTCCTCAAGATCGTCACGGTCGACCGAGGTGATCACCACATGGGCGAGCCCGAGCTTTTCCACCGCGCGCGCCACATTCTCGGGTTCCTCGGCATCGAGCGGCCCCGGCAATCCCGTCCTCACATTGCAAAAAGCACAAGCGCGCGTGCAGGTGTCGCCCATGATCATCATGGTGGCGTGCGCCTTCTCCCAGCACTCGCCGATATTGGGACAGCCCGCTTCCTCGCAGACTGTGTGAAGATGATGTTCGCGCACGATGTCGCGGGTTTTGGAGTAACCCGGGCCGACAGGCGCCTTCACCCGGATCCACTCCGGTTTGCGAAGCAGCTCGGTCTCAGGGCGATGCGCCTTCTCCGGATGGCGCGGGCGGCGGTCCTTTGCCGCTTGATCGAAGATGGTACTCATGGCCCATTCCTAACGCCTCATCGTTAGGAAATCATCCCATAAACGCATCATCGCCGATTTGTGCGGGCAGCGTATTGCGTTAGGTTCCGCTAGGGAGAAGCAACTTGACCGATAACGCAGCCCGCTATGATCCGGCGCGTGCAAGACGCACGCTGTTCGCCGCTCTGATCGAGGCGCGGGGCACATTCGGTCCGGACCGCCCGATCCTCGTCGACGGCGACGAGCGCAAGCTCACCTATCAGGATTTGACGCGGGGCGCCCTGGCGCTCGGTCATGCGTTGAAGAAGAAGACGCGCAGGGGCGAAGCCGTGGGCGTGCTTCTGCCACCGGCATCGGTTCGGTCGTCAGCGTGTTCGCGCTCTCCGCCTATGGCCGCGTTCCGGCCATGCTTAACTTCACGGCAGGCGCGCACAGCCTTCACGCCGCGCTCAGGTCGGCACAGGTGCGCAGCATCGTCACCGCCCATCGCTTCATCGAGCTGGGCAAGTTCGAAGCCTTGGAAAGGGAACTGAAGACGGCCGCGGAGTTGATCTACCTGGAAGACGTCAGACAGGGACTCTCCGCCTTCGACAAGGGCGCGGCCGTGATCGGCTCGTTCTTGCCGCGAATCATCGCCGCCCATCCCTCGCCCGACAAGCCCGCGGTCATTCTTTTCACCTCCGGCACGGAAGGCGAGCCAAAGGGCGTGGTGTTATCGCACGCCAATATTCTTTCCAAT